>JBOHYX010000405.1:0-2539 GCA_050738115.1 Rhodanobacteraceae bacterium | reverse complement strand
AGCTTGACCTGGTGCGACCGGAGGATGCGGCGCGATCGACGTTGCAGTGTGAGTCAGTCCGCGCCTGTCGTCGCGGCCTGCGGCTCCCGCAACAGGAACAGGCCGCTGGACTCCATCCGGAGGACGACCTCGCTGCGCTGGTTGATGACTTCGAAGCGGCTGTCGACGAAGCCCAGTTCGGCGCGGCGCGGATGCCGCGCCTTGCGCAACGTCGTGCGGCGGACCGACAGGGTGTCGCCGGGGCGCACGGGCTTCAGCCAGCGCAGCGATTTGACGCCCGGTGATCCCATCGACGAGGAGTGGCGGAGTTCGTTGTCGACCAGCATCCGCATCATCAGGGAGCACGTTTGCCAGCCGCTCGCGATCAGGCCGCCGAACACGCTGTCCGCGGCCGCCGCCTCGTCGGTGTGGAACGGCTGGGGATCGTACTGGCGCGCGAATTCGATGATCTCGTCCCGATCGAGCGTCCGTGCGCCGTAGGTGAGCACCTCGCCCGGCTGGAAGTCTTCCCAGTACCGCTTGTCGTCGGCCATCGGCTCAGGGCTTCCCGTGGCAATGCGTGGCGATCGCATCCACGAGTTGCGGCAGCAATTCGGGCGGCAGGTCGTGGCCCATGCCGTGCATCATTTCCAGTTTCGCATTGGGGATGTGCGCGGCCGTGTCCTTGCCGCCTTCCGGCGGAATCAGCGGGTCGCGGTCGCCATGGATCACCAGCGTCGGGACGCGGATGGTCTCGAGCAGCCGGGTGCGGTTGCCGTTGGCGATGATCGCCGCGAACTGGCGCAGCGTGCCGGCGGCGTGGTAGCCGCGGTCGTAGCTGCGTTCGGCGAGTTGCCGCGCGCGCTCGTGCGAGGCCGTGTAGCCGTCGCCGCTGATGGTCTGGATGAGCCGGATGCCATGCTCGATGACGGCCGCCCGATCGGTCGGGTCCGGCGGCGGGACCATCAGCAACGACATCACTTCCGGGGCGGCTTGCGGCAGGTCGCGCCGGCCGCTGGTCGACATGATGGAAGTGAGGCTCAGGACCCGGTCCGGATAACGCGCGGCGCAGATCTGCGCGATCATGCCGCCCATCGACGCGCCGACCACGTGCGCCTGCTCGATGGCGAGCGCGCGCAGCAGCGCCATCGCATCATCGGCCATGTCTTCCAGCGTGTACGGCGGCGGCACGCGCTTGCCGGCGAGCGCGTCCTGGAACATCTGCATGATGTCGGGCACCGGCGCGTCATCCAGCCAGGTGGACTTGCCGATGTCGCGGTTGTCGAAGCGGATGACATAAAAGCCCTTCTGCGCGAGCAGTTCGCAGAAATCCTCCGGCCACCAGAGCATCTGCGCGCCGAGACCCATGATCAGAAGAATGGCCGGGTCGCGGCGTTGTCCGAACGTCTCGTACTCCAGCTCCATGCCGTTGGCGTTTGCCGTGTTCGTGGTCGTCTCCCGTTCGTTCATCGCCGCCCATTATGCGCCGTGTATCGCGCCGCCGTTGTCGTCGAAGGCAATTGGCGTCTAGTGCGACGCAGATCAGCACCTCGAGTGCCGTCGTTTTATCGCCTGACATCGGGCGCGGAAGGGAAACGACATGACATCGACAGAAGCGAGCATTCCCGCGGGCACCAGGCATGGCTTCCGGCAACTGGACCATTATCCCGGCACGGTGCCGCGCGTGATTTATCTCGGGATCGTGGTGATCGCGACCAGCGCGCTTTACTACGAGCTGTATATCCAGGGCGCGGTCGCTCCCCAAATCATGACGGCGTACGGGATGTCATTCCCGTTCTTCGTCCTGGTCTCGATCATCGGCAACCTCGTCGGCGCGCTGGGATCGCTGGCGGCGGGCATCGCCGACCAGTGGGGCCGGGCGAACATCGTGGTCGCGGGGCTGTTCCTGACCGGCATGTTGACGTTGTTCGGCCTGCCGCTGGCGCCCGACAAGATCGTGTACCTGATCCTGTTCGCCGGGGTGAGCGTGGTCGAGGGCGCGGCGCTGGTGGCGACGCCGGCGTTGATCCGCGACTTCTCGCCGCAACTGGGGCGGGCGAAGGCGATGGCGTTCTGGACGCTCGGACCTGTCGTCGGCAGTCTCGTGGTCACGGAAGTCACGAGCCACACGCTCGCCGCGCATCCGGCCTGGCAGTTCCAGTTCCGCGTGTGCGGGATCGTCGGGCTCGTCGTGTGCTTCATCGCGCTGGTCGGCCTGCGTGAACTGTCGCCGCAATTGCGCAACCAGTTGATGGTCAGCGCGCGCGACAAGGTGCTCATCGAAGCACGCGCCGCGGGTATCGACATCCGCGAGGGCCTCGGCACCACCTGGCGGGCGATGATGAAGTCCGACATCCTCATCTCCGCGATCGCGATCAGCGTGTTCCTGTCGTTCTATTACCTCGCGGTCGGCGTGTTCGTGGTGTTCTTCGACACCGCCTTCGGGTATACCGGCGTCGAAGCCAACGGCCTGTTGAACTGGTTCTGGTTGCCCGATGCCATCGCACTGATCGTCGCCGGGATCCTGTCCGACTGGATCGCCGTCAGGAAGCCCTTCATG
>JBOHYX010000404.1:0-2543 GCA_050738115.1 Rhodanobacteraceae bacterium | reverse complement strand
TTCCTGCCGGACGCCGCCGAAATCGCGCGCAACCCGCGCGCACGTTCGGCGGTGTTGCGGATTGCCGAGCGCATTGCGCCAAGCGCAACGCCATGAGGACCATCGGCATCCTCTCGATCGGCGTGTTGCTGCTGGCGGTGGTCGCCACCGGCATCGCCGTGGTGTGGGCTCGCCAGCAAGACCGCGTCGACTTCGTCGAGTTGATGAAGCTGCAGAACCGGCGCGACGCGCTCAACGTGGAGTTCGGCCGGCTGGAACTCGAACAGGCCACGTGGGCGAGCCCGTCGCGGATCGAGCAGATCGCACGCGGCCAGCTCGGCATGATCAGTCCGCCCCCGGCCAGCGTGGAGATGATCCGCGAATGACGCCGCGTCGGCCAGCGGAGCCGGTCTCGCAGCCGCCGCGCCGGCAGCGTCCCAACACGCGCAAACGCCTTGGTCTGGTGGTGGGCGTGCTCGGGTTGGCCGCACTCGGCCTGATCGCGCGCGCGATCGACCTGCAGGTCGTGCACCAGGCGTTCCTGCAGCAGCAGGGCGATGCCCGGTTCCTGCGTGACGTGCCGATTCCGGTGTCGCGCGGCACGATCTTCGACCGCAACGGCGTGCCCCTGGCGGTATCCACGCCGATGTTGTCGCTGTGGGCCAACCCGCCCCAGTTGCTGGACCACAGCGATCGCATCCCCGAACTTGCGAAGGCGCTCGAGGTCGATCCGGTCGGCTTGGCGCGCAAACTGGAAGCGCAGAGCCATCGCGAGTTCGTGTATCTGCGGCGGCTGATGCCGCCGGATGCCGCCAAGGCGATCCTCGCGCTCGACATTCCGGGCGTGAACGCGCAGCGCGAATACAAACGCTATTACCCCGACGGCGCGGCGATGGCGCACGTGCTCGGCTTCACCAACATCGACGACCAAGGCCAGGCCGGCCTCGAACTCGCCTACAACGGCTGGCTGTCGGGCAAGCCCGGCGAAAAGCGCGTGATCCGCGACGGGTCCGGGCACATCGTCGAAAACGTGGAGCAGATCCGCGCGCCGGTCCCGGGCCATGACCTGACGCTCAGCATCGACAGCCGCATCCAGTACCTCGCCTACCAGGCGCTCAGCGACGCCATCGTCAAGCGCCACGCCGCTTCGGGATCGATGGTGATCATGAACCCCAGGAACGGCGAAATCATCGCGATGGTCAACGTGCCCTCGTTCAATCCCAACGACATCAACAGCAGCGAACCCGACCAGCGGCGCAACCGCGCGGTCACCGATGTCACCGAGGCGGGTTCGGCGATGAAGCCGTTCACGATGACGACCGCCCTGGAGTCGGGCAAGTGGACGCCCTCGATGAAGATCAACACGAACCCCGGATGGTTCGTGCTCGACGGCCATACCATCCGTGACGACAGCAACAACGGGATCATCGACCTGACCCAGGTGATCACGTATTCCAGCAATGTCGGCATGTCCAGGATTTCGCTGACGCTCACGGCGCAGCAGATGGACAAGGTGCTGCACGCGTTCGGCTTCGGTGCGAGCACCGGCAGCGGCTTCCCGGGCGAGGTCGGCGGCTACATCCCGCCGCCGCGCACGTGGGGCCAGTTCGTCAAGGCCACGATTTCGTTCGGCTACGGCCTCAGCGTCACCGCGCTGCAGCTCGCCGACGCCTACTCGGCCATCGCCGACGACGGGATCAAGCACACGCCCACGTTCATCAAGGGCGACGACAACCCCGGGGTGCGCATCGAGCCCGGGAAGATCGCCAACGAGGTGATGGCGATGCTGCGCACGGTCGTGAGTCCCAAGGGCACGGCGCCGCAGGCGGCCATTCCCGACTACACCGTGGCCGGCAAGACCGGTACCGCGCACCTTGCCATCGCCGGCGGCTATTCGCGCAACCGCTACGCGGCGCTGTTTGCCGGCATCGTGCCGGCGAGCGATCCGCGCCTGGTAGGCGTCGTGATCGTCCGCGATGCCGGCGGCCGTGGCGGCGAGTACTTCGGCGGCCTCGTGTCGGCACCGGTGTTCCGCGAGGTGATGAGCGGCGCATTGCGTCTGCTCGACATTCCGCCCGACAACGTGCAGCAGTGGTACGCGGGCGGCCCCGTGACGCCGGCACCCGCGTCTGCGCCGTCTGCGCCCACCACCGCCGTGGCCGCGACGCGCCCGCCGCAGGAGAAGACGCCGTGAGCGCGATGCGGCTGGGGACACTGCTCGCCGGCATCGCCACGCCGGAACGCGGCGATATCGTCGTGTCGGGACTCACGCAGGATTCGCGCGCGGTGCGGGCGGGGGATGCGTTCGTGGCACTGGCAGGCGCGCAACACCATGGGATCGAGTTTGCGGCGGCTGCGGTCGACGCGGGTGCGGTAGTGGTGCTGGCCGAAAGGCCTGGAATCGAGAATGGGGAATCGGGAATCGCCAGTGCCGCGCTGATGCGGCCGGCTCTGGATGCGGAATCAACGACGGGCAATCCGGTTCCGGGTGCATCGCAATTGTCGGGTGCTGCTGTTCCGATTCCCGACTCCCGGTTCCCGATTCCCGTTGCATGGATCGACAA
>JBOHYX010000403.1:0-2550 GCA_050738115.1 Rhodanobacteraceae bacterium | reverse complement strand
TCTGCACGCTGTCGTCGGCGCTGGCGGCGGAGCTCGCGAAGGGCCGCGCGCCCCGCGTGGCCGTGCGCCGCGCGGTCGCGTTCGTGCAGCGCGCACTCGCCCATGCCTACACGCCCGGCAAGGCGCCGCTCAGGGTGCTGGCCCAGCGTGCGCGCTAGAATTGCGCGAACGCTCGACCGCTGCCTCCCATGTCCGCGCTGCTGATCGTCCGCATCGTCATCCTGGCCCTGATCGCCCTGTTCCTGCTGTGTGCCCTCGTGGTGCACGTGCGCAGCCGGGTGCGCCTGAAGCTCGGTCGGCAACTGGCCGGCCACGCGATGGTGTTCGCACCATACAACCTCCTGATGTACGCGTTTTCGGCGGTGCCCGGCGGCGCGTTTCCGGACCGCCGCGGGTTCCCCGACGTGGATCCGCTTCGCGACAACTGGCAAACGATCCGCGACGAGGCGGCGGGCCTTTCGGACCAGGGCCACATCCGCGCTGCGCTCAAGGACGACGACGCCAGCTTCAGCTCGTTCATCAAGGCCGGCTGGAAGCGCTTTTACGTCAAGTGGTACGGAGAGCCGCTGCCGTCCGCGCAAAAACTGTGCCCGAAAACGGTGGAACTGGTGAACCGCATCCCGCGCGTCAAGGCCGCGATGTTCGCGCTGCTGCCGCCGGGCGTGACGCTGAACCTGCACCGCGATCCGTTCGCGGGATCGCTGCGCTACCATCTGGGCCTCATGACGCCCAACTCCGATTCCTGCCACATCGTGGTGGACGGGCAGAACTATTCCTGGCGCGACGGCGACGACGTCGTATTCGATGAAACCTGCGCCCACTGGGTCGAGAACCGGACCGACCAGACGCGCGTGATCCTGATGTGCGACCTCGAGCGCCCGCTGCGCTCCCGCGCGATGGCATGGATCAACCACCACGTCAGCAACTTCATGGGCGCGATCACGGCATCGCCCAATGAAGCGAGCGAGCCGACGGGCGCCGTCAACCGGCTGTTTTCCGCCATGCGTGCCCGGCGCGAGCACAGCCGCGGCTTCAAGCAGCGCCACCGCAAGCTGTTCAAGGGCATGAAGTTCGCGAGCGGCGTGGTGCTGTTGTGGGTGATCCTCGTCGCCCCGTGGCCGTTGCTTTGATCTGCGATCGTCCCGGATCGCAACGAGGGAAACCCCTCCTCCAACGATGCAGCCGCTGGGGGAGACGGAGATGCTGATGCGACGCGGCACCGCCCTTCCCCTCACGCCCGCACGCGTTCGACCACCGCATCGGTGAAGCTTTCGGTGGTGCCCTCGCCGCCGAGGTCGGGGGTGACGCGGTCATGGCCCGCGAGCGTCGCGCGGACCGCGCGGCGGACCGATTCCGCCCGATCGGGCATGCCAAGGAAATCGAGCATCTCGGCGGCAGCCAGCACCAGCGCGCACGGATTGGCGACGTGCCGGCCGGCGATGTCGGGCGCGGATCCATGCACAGCCTCGAACACGGCGACGTCCTTGCCGATGTTGGCGCCGGGCGCAAGCCCGAGCCCGCCGACGAGCCCGGCGCACAGGTCCGAGATGATGTCGCCGAACAGGTTCGTGGTAACGATCACGTCGAACTGCCATGGATCCATCACCAGTTGCATGCAGGTGTTGTCGACGATCATTTCGTTGTACGCGATCTGCGGGTACTCCTTCGCGATCGTGCGCGCGACGTCGAGGAACAGGCCCGACGCGGTCTTGATGATGTTGGCCTTGTGCACCGCGGTGACCTTCTTCCTGCCCTTGCGCACCGCAAGCTCGAACGCGTGGCGCACGATCCGGCTCGCGCCGTGGCGGGTATTGCGCACGATCGACTGGCCGACTTCGCCGTCCGCGGACAGCGTCTGGCCTTCGCTCAGGTAGGCGCCCTCGGTGTTCTCGCGGACCGTGATGATGTCGATGTTGTCGAAGTGCGCGCGGGTGCCCGCGAAGCTCACGGCCGGGCGCACGTTGGCGTACAGGTCGAAGCGCAGGCGCAACGCGACGTTCAGTGACGAATAGCCTTCCCCGATCGGGGTGGTCAGCGGGCCCTTGAGCGCGACGCCATGTTCGGCCATCGCATCCAGCGTCACCTGTGGCAGCAGCTCGCCGTGCTGCTCGAGCGCCGCGACGCCCGCGTCGACCTCCGCGTAGCGAAGGCCGCAACCGGTCGCATCCAGGACCTTGAGCGTGGCTGCCATGATTTCCGGCCCGATGCCATCGCCACGGATCACCGCGATCGTTTTCGCCACAAATTCTCCTTTGCGATCGTCCCTGATCGCTGCTTCGTTGGGTCTTCAGACAGGTGGGAACACTGCGGAACGTGAGAATCCAGAACGGCCATCCATGGCCTGACTTTTTACCGTTACCCTGCGATCGTCCCTGATCGCTGCTTCGTTGGATCTTCAGACAAGTGGAAACGCTACGGAGCGTAAGAGTCCAGAACGGCCATCCATGGCCTGACTTTTCACAACAGCCGCGTCGTCGGGCGCATTCGGCAGCGAAACAGCGATCACGGATGATCGCGCAACAACTCGTCCAGCTTGCCGCTGCGCTCGGC
>JBOHYX010000402.1:0-2551 GCA_050738115.1 Rhodanobacteraceae bacterium | reverse complement strand
AGCCAGAACGGGCGCGCTGGAATGCGGACGTCGACCTGGCTGAGCATCAGCCGCAGTTGTGCGGCTTTGCAGGCGAGGTAGCACGCCGCCGCGGCAAGCGACAGCAGCAGGACTCGCGCCGGCAGCTGGACGACCCGGGCGATCACCTTGTGGACGTCGCCGAGGCTGAAGGCGAACACCAGCAACGCGGCCGCGAGCAACAACGGCAGGATCACCTGGGGCTTCAGCAGGCTGCGCGCGCGGGAAAGCGCTTTCAGCACGGGAGAATCCGCTCGCGATCCGGCAGCAGGTCGGCGAGGTTGTTGTCCAGGTACCGCGCGATGTTTGCGGGCGTGCGCCAGCCGGGTGCGACATCGCGCGCACAGGTGTTGCGATAGACGTCGCCCTCCCGGGTGACGAGATGCCGGCGTTCCAGCCACCGCAGCCGCTCG
Source organism: Rhodanobacteraceae bacterium (assembly GCA_050738115.1). GTDB lineage: Bacteria > Pseudomonadota > Gammaproteobacteria > Xanthomonadales > Rhodanobacteraceae > 66-474. The sequence continues at coordinate 2,120 of JBOHYX010000402.1, read as the reverse complement.
CGGGCGAGGCGCCCGGTACGCGGGTCCGCGAACAACGGGTCCAGCGAGGGATGCGCCGTGCGCAGCGCCGCGACGCCACGCACGAACCAGCCGGCCAGGTCGGCGCAGGTGAACGTGGCGGGGCCGTGCAGCAACCAGCGTGCCAGCAGGTGACTGGGCGTGATCGGCGCCAGTTGCAGCACCGCGTGGCGCAGTGCGGCGTCGAACGCGCGGCGGTCGACGGAGGTGTCGGCCCGGAACGGCGGACCGACCCGCACGACCACCCGCGAACGGCCGGGTGCCAGCGTGTCGTAACCGATCGCCATCGGCTGGATCAGGGGCGGTGAGCGGGTCTTGCGCGCGACCCGGAAGAAGCCCGCGCGGACGCGGCAGAAATGCCCGTCCCGCGAAATCGTGCCTTCGGGCGAAAAGTAGATGCAGTGGCCGCGATCGAGGCGGTTCGCAAAGTGCGCAAGCTGGCGGTCCACCGCATCCCGGAACGCCGGCGCGACGCGGCGAAGCGCCGGCACGGTCAGGCGGCGCAGGCCCCACCAGGCTTCCAGCCGCAGACCGCGGCGTGTCGCGGCCTCGCGCACCGAACAGGTTCCCGGCACGAGGCCGGTCTCGCGGCGGCCGCGCGTGTTGAGCAGCGTCGCCGCGTCCGAATTGCCGCAGCCCGCGTCGACCAGTGCCTGCAGCGTCTCGCCCAGCGTATATTCGCGCACGCGCCGCATGGGTTCGGCGTGGCCCATCGGGAAAAACCACGCCAGTGAAATGCACCCCAGCAGCGCCGACACGGGCCGCGGCCAACGCACGGTCAGGCGCGCCAGGATCCCGGGGCGGAACAGGTCCTCACGGGTCGCGTAGAACGGCGGAGGCCACCGGAAATGCAGGCGCTTGCGGCGCGCCACGGAAGTCCCCAGCAGCGGGCCATCGATGTCGCGCTGGTGGTTGGACGCGATCATCGTGCCGGGCGCGATGTGGAAATCGTCGGGCAGCAGGACGATGCGGTGATACAGCGTGCGGATCCACGTGTCGAAGCCGACCTGCAGCAACCAGGTGCCGATCGGATGCGCGTCCAGGTTGGCGTCCGCCACCCAGTCGCGGGTCTGGCGCGATTGCGGAATGGACGTCGCTGGCGTCGCCTGCCGCTGCATCAGGGCCCGGACTCGCGTTGATAGTGCCGGCCCTTCCATACTGACCGCGTGCCGGCAAGCGCGCGCCAGGCCGAATACCACGTCGCAACGAGGAAGAACGTCGCCGCGAGCGGCAGCAGCAGCGCCGCCAGCGGATTGCGGCGGTAGTACAGCAGCGTCGGCAGGTAGCACGCGAGCAGCGCGAGGAAGGCCACGAGGCCGAGCGCGCGGGCGGCAGGCCCGGTGCCGAACGCGATCGCCAGCACCGGAACCCAGAATGCCAGGATCAGCAGCGCCGAGGCGGCCAGCGTCAACGGCAGCGACTCGCGCAACTGCACGAATGCGCTGCGGGCGATCATGTGCGCAATGTCGCCCAGTCGGGCGCGCCGCAGGCTCGCAGCGCCATGCGTCAGGCCGATGAAGCAGCGGCGCCCGCTGCGCTTGACGTGCGCGGCCAGCGTACAGTCGTCGATGATCGCGGCGCGCCAGGCCGCGAAGCCGCCCGCCTCGATCAGCGCACCGCGATCGACGAGGACCACGCCGCCGGCGGCGGCCGCGATCGGGCCACCCTCCCGGTTTGCGAGTGCGAACGGATACAGCAGCTTGAAGAAATAGACGAATGCCGGCAGCAGCCAACGCGCCGCGATGCCGTCCCAACAGGGTTCCACGCACACCGACACCAGCGCGAAACCCTCGTTGGCCTTGCGTTGCAGCGCCGGCAGCATGCCCGGCGCGATCCGGATGTCGGCATCCAGCAGCAATACCCGCGGCGTGGTGACGCGCTCGAGGCCCTGCTGCAGCGCCCACAGCTTGCCGGTCCAGCCCGCGGGCGGCCGCGTGCCCACGACCACGGTCAGGTTGGACATTCCGCTCGCGCGCGCGATTTCGGCGGTGGCATCCCCCGATTCATCGTCGATCACGATCACGCGGGCAACCGGTGCCGCGGCCGCAACGGCGCGCAGGGCGTCACCAATCACGCTGGCTTCGTCGCGCGCCGGGATCAGC
>JBOHYX010000401.1:0-2556 GCA_050738115.1 Rhodanobacteraceae bacterium | reverse complement strand
GATCATCAAGGACAAGATGCATTTCTTCATCTCCGACGAGCAAAAGCTCTTCAGCACCCCGACCGCGGTGGTGTCGGGCACCGGGCTGCCGCCATCGACGCTCTCGCTGTTGCCGCCGGGCGTCCAGGCGGTATTCGGCCCGGCCAACCTGCCGTTCTTCGAGAACCTGTTCTTCGGCGACATGGACTGGGAAGTCACCGACAGCGATCGGCTGGTGCTGCGCGCGCAATTGAGGCGCGAGACCCAAGTCAGCAACGTCGGCGCCGGCACCGCGGCCGACGCCGGCCTCGCGGTCGGCAACGACGCCCGCTACTACAGCCTCGAGTGGGACCACGATGGCAACGACTGGCACAACAAGGCGCTGCTGCTGTACCAACACGCGTTCTACCGACCGGCCGGTGTCACCGCAACCGGTATCGGCCAGGCCTACACGTACGGCCCGCAGAACAACGCGCTGATCATCAACACCGGTGCGCCCGATCCGCGCGCATTCCAGAACAAGGGCCAGAAAGGCCCGGGATTCAAGGACGCCCTGACCTTCACCGGCATCAACTGGTTCGGCGACCACACCATCCAGATGGGCGTTCGTTACCAGGACCTGAGCCTGTCCGCGATCGACGCCGGCGACATCACCGCACAGCAGTTCTTCAATGTGTGCCCGCTCACCAGCACCGACCCGACCTGTCCACCCGGCACTGGCGCCGATCCGTACAAGGCCGTGTACGCCGTCGCGGCCGCCGGCCTGAGTCCGCTGGCCACGACCAAGGACAAGCAGTACGGCTTCTACGTCCAGGACGACTGGATCGTCAATGACCACTGGACCTTCAACCTCGGCGTGCGCTGGGACACCGAGAACAACATCTCCTATCTCAACTGGGTCACGCCACCCAACATCGTCGCCGCGATCCACAGCCAGTACCCGGGCGCGACGCCCGGCCTGACCTACGCCGACGCGCTTGCGCTCGGCGGCATCAACATCAACGACTTCATCGCTACCGGCCACAACCGCAAGCAGCAGATGGGCGACTGGCAGCCGCGGCTGGGGTTCTCGTACGACATCAATGGCGACCAGCGGCACGTGTTCTTCGGTGGTGCGGGTCGCTCGTACGACCGCAACCTGTACAACTACCTGCAACTCGAGGAAAGCAAGATCGCGATGGCCGAACCCACGATCTATTTCTCGAGCGCCAACCAGCCGTGCCTCGGCAGTCCTTGCGTGCCGTGGAATCCCGCGCTTTACAACAGCGTGGCGGGCCTGCAGGCGCTCACTTCGCCGATCCCCGGCGCGGGCGAGGTGGACATGTTCAGCGATCACCTCAAGCAGCCCTACTCCGACCAGTTCAGCTTCGGCATGCGCAACAAGTTCGGCGACTGGAACACCAGCGCGACGGTGGCGCGGGTGGTGAGCCACGACGGCCTCGCCGCGTGGCTGGGCGATCGCGCCGCCGACGGCGCTTTCTTCGTGAACGGGAACTCGGACTTCGGCAATCCGATTCCAGGCCTCGGCAACCTGATCCTGTGGACCAACGGCGTCGAAACCCGCAGTACCCAGATCCTGCTGTATGCGGAAAAACCCTATACGCCGCAGTCGCCGTGGAGCATGACGATCGCGTACACCCACACCAACGCCTACAGCAATCGCGACCTCAACGCGATCCCGTACTCGTTCGACGAACCCACGATCAACGATTATCCTTTCCTGATTTCCGACGCCGCGCCCAAGCATCGCCTGGTGGTGTCGGGCTCCGTGTCCTTGCCGTGGGACCTGACGTTCTCGGGCCTGCTGACGCTGCAGACGCCGACGCCGTGGAACAACGTCTCGTGCTTCGTGGCGCAGGGTGTCTTCTTCCCGAACGGTGGCCACTGCGTCCCGAACGGCGGCGTACCGCAAGGCGACGGACGCTTCCTGATCGGCGGCAAGATCTTCGGCTACCGCGATATCGACCTCGCGCTGATCAAGAACTTCCCGACCGTCGCGAAAATGAACTGGTACGTGCGTCTCGATGTCCTAAACGCGTTCAACTGGCACAACCTCGTCGACCTCAACTTCATGTCCGATCCCGTGTTCACCAATACATCCGCGTCATACAACCCGACCGGCAACATCACGGGCTTCCCGCGTACCCTCAAGATCACCGCGGGCATGCGGTTCTGACAGCGATCACGGGAGGCATGTTTACCTCGAGCTGCACCCGGCCCGTCACGCAAGGAGGCGTTCAAGATCCCGGCCCGCATCGCGGGCGGGATGACACCGGCTGGGCGTCATGACGGTTGGGGGGAACGGATCGCGGATCCGATTCGGGTGGATTCGACGCAACCGGGCGCTGCGGCGCGCGGGCATTGCGCTTCTGTGCGCATTGCTGGTCGGGCCGGGCATACCGGCGCAGTTGCAGCATCCGGCGCCGACCGCGACGGCCGCCCCGCCGGCACCCGCTGCCACCGCCGCGAAGCCGGCTGCGACGACCACGACTGGGGCACCCGCAGTGGCATCGACGGGCGCGCGGCCGGTTGCGGCATCACACGCCCGAACACGCGCGGCAACACCCAGGGCCGGAA
>JBOHYX010000400.1:0-2558 GCA_050738115.1 Rhodanobacteraceae bacterium | reverse complement strand
TGAAGCCGGTGAAGACGTGACGTTCCTGCTGCGCGAGCGCCGCCTCGCGCAGATCCGCGCGACGGGCCTCGTGATCCGCAGCCGGTCGGGCGATGCGCGCCTTCCGCCACCACGTTGCGTGCTGGCGAAGGACATTGCCGACCCGTACGACGTCGTGATGCTCGGCTGCAAGGCCTATGACCTCGAATCAGCCATGGATTCGTTCGCACCCGCCGTGGGTGCGACGACCGCGATCCTGCCGGTGCTCAATGGCCTCAGCCACCTGGATCGGTTGTCGGCGCGCTTCGGCGCCGGGCACGTGCTGGGCGGCCTCGCGATGATCTCGGCCGCGCTGGATGGCGAGGGCGCGGTCCTGCACTTGAACGACCTGCACACGTTGACGTATGGCGAACTCGACGGCTCGCATTCCGACCGCGTCCGCGCCATCGAAGCTGCATTCGCGCGCGCCAACTTCGATGGACGGGCCAGCGACGCGATCATGCAGGACATGTGGGAAAAGTGGGTCATCATCGCGACCGTCGCCGGCGCCACGTGCCTGCTGCGCGCGGCAATCGGGGACATCGTGAAGGCGAACGCCGCCGATGTGTCGCTCGGACTGCTGGACGAGTGCGCGGCCATCGCGGCCAACAACGGCTTTCCGATGCGACCGGCGTCGCGGGAACGGGTACGCGTGTTCATCACCAACGCGGATTCGACCATGACCGCGTCGATGCTGAAGGACCTCGAACGCGGCTCGCGTAGCGAGGGCGAACACATCATCGGCGATCTGATCGTGCGCGCCCCCGCCGGCAAGCCCGCCCCGCGCCTGCTGCACATCGTGCACGCACACCTTCGGGCCTACGAAGTGCGGCGCGCCCGGGAAGCGGGCACCAAGCCATAACGGAGATGCGGCCCGCCATCCGCGTCATCGGCTGCGCCGTCGCCCGGCGCGTCGCACGCGGGGAGACCTGCGCGCGTATCCTGACCGGATGCAAGTTCCGCCTCCCGCACGCATCAAGGGTCGCGGCGCCGCCTCCAATCCCGAGGGACGCTTCGAAACCGTGCGGCATCAGGCCGAGGACGACGGCTGGCAGGCCGCGATGCTGGACGAGGTCACGCCGCGCCCCCGTACCGAAGTCACCGACGAACGCGCGCGCAGCGTCATCACCCGCAACGACTCACCCGATATCCCGTTCGAGCAGGCGCTCAATCCGTATCGCGGTTGCGAACACGGCTGCATCTACTGCTTTGCGCGACCCTCGCACAGTTACCTGAATCTTTCGCCAGGGCTGGATTTCGAGACGAAGCTCCGCGCCAAGGTCAATCTTGCCGAGGTGCTGCGCGCGGAACTCGTCAAACCCGGCTACGTCGCCAAGCCCATCAACATCGGCAGCAATACCGATCCGTACCAGCCGGTCGAAAGAAAGCTGCAACTCACCCGCGCGGCGTTGCAGGTGCTGGTTGAGTGTCACCACCCGTGCACCATCGTCACCAAGAACGTGCTGGTCGAGCGCGACCTCGATCTGCTGGCGCCAATGGCGCGCGAAAACCTGGTGCAGGTATTCGTGTCGGTGAACTCGCTGGACAATCACCTGGCGTCGAAGCTGGAGCCGCGTGCCAGCGCGCCGCATCGGCGCATCGAGGCGATCCGCACGCTGGCGGCGGCGGGCGTACCGATTGGCGTTTTGGTCGCGCCGATCATCCCGGCCCTGAATGATCGCGACATGGAAGCGGTGCTCGAACGCGCTGCCGAAGCGGGCGCCCGGACGGCCGGTTACACGGTCGTGCGCCTGCCGTGGGAGTTGAAGACGCTGTTCCGCGAATGGCTGCAGATCCACGTGCCGGAGCGCGCCGAACACGTGATGAGCCTGATCCGGCAAATGAACGGCGGGCGCGACTACGATTCGGACTTCCGTACCCGCATGCGCGGCCAGGGCCCGTTCGCCGACCTGCTGCGTCGTCGTTTTGAAGTGGCCTGCCACAAGCACGGCTTCGCGCGCGCGCGCAACCTCCACCTCGACTGCACGCACTTCATTCCGCCGCGACCGCCTTCGCCCCAACGCGACTTGTTCTGACCGAGCCCGCGGTGGCGCGGTCCGCGCCAGCCGCCGACAGGTAGTTGCCGAACCAGTCCAGCATCCGCCGCAGGATGTCTTCCTGGTTCTCTTTCCCGGCGATGTGGTGGCCTTCGTTCGCGTACACGACGAGCGTCGTCGGCACGCCCAGCGCTTTCAGCGCGTGCCAGTATTCGAACGATTGCGGTGCCGGGCATTCTTCGTCGCGCTCGCCGACCAGGATCAGTGCGGGCGTGCGGGTGTTCTTGATGAAGCTGATCGCCGAACTTTTCGCGTACGCAGCCGGATCGTCGTACAGCGACGCACCGAAGAACGGGATCATCCATTGGTCGATCTGGTTTTCGCCGTAGTAGCTCTGCCAGTCGGAGATCCCCGCGCCCGCGACCACGGCCTTGAACCGGTGCGTCCGTGTCGGCACAAACATGCTCATGAAGCCGCCGTAGCTCCAGCCGGTCATACCGAGCCGGTGGTCGTCGATCGGCGAAATATTCTCGAGCTTGTAGT
>JBOHYX010000399.1:0-2562 GCA_050738115.1 Rhodanobacteraceae bacterium | reverse complement strand
CAGCACGGTCAGTGCCCGTTGCGGGTCCCACACGGCCTGCAGCAATTGCGGCGCGCCAAGCGTGAACGCGAGCCACATCCCGTACAGAAACCCGGTCTGATGGGCCAGCGGCGAGGGGATGTAGATTGCCTCCTTGCGCCCGAGCCCGAGATGGCGCACTTCCATGACGGCGGCGCGCGAGAGGGTCGCATGGGTATGGGTGACGCCTTTGGGTTCGCCGGAGGTGCCCGAGGTGAACAGCAGTTGGGCAGCGGAGTCTGCGGTCGGCCAGCGGGCGTCGATCGCCTTCCGATCGATCACGGCGGCGTGTAGCTCGGTATCCCAGTCCCGCCAGCGGACGCCGCCGCCATCGGGCAGTGCCGTGATCCCGGGAGCGCTGCCGATGACAAGCACGTCGGTGAGCGCGATGCGGGCACCATCGCCCGGTTGCGCCTTGGAGAGCAGGCCCGCCGTTTCCTCCGCGTGCCGGCGGCCGCGGAATTCCTCTGGCACGATGAAAACCTTTGCCCGCGAGCGCTGCAGCGCGAACGCGACCTCGCGTTGCCGGAAGATCGGCATGATCGGGCAGACGACGGCGCCGATACGCATGGCAGCCACGGCGATCACCACGAACTCGGCCCAGTTCGGAAGCTGGATCGCGACCCGATCGCCGGGCCCGATGCCGAGAGAAAGCAACAGCGCGGCGGCCTGGTCCACGTGGGCGTCGAGCTCGGCCCAGGTGAGGTACGACGTGGTGTCGGGGCGCGCATCCACCACCGCAATGTCGTCGGGTTTCTCTTCTGCCCAGCGGCGCACCCACGCTTCGCCGGTGACGCGCGCGGCCCGGTCGACCGCCTCTTCGTCCACCTCGCGCTCGTGGTGGGACTTCGGGCCGTGGCCCGGCACGTGGTTGTCCTCGATGTGCATGTGCAGGCCGAACGAATTCATCGCGTCGAGGAAGCGCGGGTACGAGATGCGGTATGCGTTGGGGTAGGTCAGCGTCGTCCGGCCTTCGGCGGCGGACGCGGCCACGGCGAGCGACATCAGCACGCGGTGGTCGTTGAAGCTCGACAGGTCGGCCGCGTGCAGCGAAGGGACGCCGCGTACGCGCAGGTTCGAGCCGTCGAAGTCGACGTCGCCGCCCATGCTGTTGAGCTGCAGCATGGCCGTGACACGATCGGATTCTTTCAGGCGCACGTGCTCGACGTGGGTGAACAGGGATTCGCCATCGGCAAAGCTGGCCATCGTGCACAGGATCGGAAGCACGTCGGGAATGTCGCGACAGTTGACCGTTACCGGCTTCAGTCGAATGCCGCGGTGCACGATGCGCACGCCGCCGGCCGCCTGGTCGATTTCCATGGGCAGGCCCATTGCCGCAGCGATGTCGAGAAAATCGGCTTCGGGATGATCGACCTCGGCGGCCCGGGTTTGCCGGAGGCCGCGCAACAGGATGTCGGCGGGGTGGATCGCCGCGACGGCCAGTCCGAACGCGGCGGACCCGATGTCCGGCGGCATCACCAGATCGGCGGGGTGCGCGGTCTGGTTGGGCTCCACCTCGTAGCGCAGGCCGTCTTCGCTCGCGACGACTTCGAGCCCGAACTGGCGCATCATACGGAGGGTCAGGTTGATGTAGTTGCGCTCGTTCAGGGCGCCGTCGACGACGATCGTGGTCCTGTTCGTCGCGAACGGAGCCAGCAGGATCAGCCCGGAGATCCACTGCGACAACGTGCCGGCGATATGGACCTCGCCGCCCGTGGGTCGTCCGGCCTTGACGGCAATCGGCGGGCAACCGGTCGGCGAGGACGCAGCCACGCCCATCTGGTGCAGCGCGTCGAGCAGCGGACCGATCGGCCGGCGCTGGAAGTACTTCTGCCCGGTGACGACGAGATCGCTTTCCGACAGCGCCGCGAGACCCACCATGAAGTAGAGCGTGCTGCCGGAGCTGCCGGCCGAAACCGATTCGCGGCGCGGCCGGAACGGCCCGCCGTGCACGACGAAGGTGTCACCGTCTATTTCGATGCGGATGCCGAGCCCGCGCAACAGGGCGACCGTGTACTGGACGTGCCGGGCATCGGTGAGGCCCGTGATCCGGCTGACACCGTGCGCGAGCGATGCGAGGATCAACGCGCGGTGCGCGTGATACTTCGAATTCGGTACGTCGGCCTGGCCGCGTATGCGGCCGTGCGATCCAAGCACGGAAAGATACATGGGTCAGTCGTTGATTCCCGAGTTGCAACGTGGTTGCAGGGTAAGCTCGAAACGTCTTGCCGGGCTGCACAAGCCTAACCGCTTTGGAGGCCGATTGTTAATCCCCCCGTGCAAACACGGCAGGGAATCCATGACTGCGGCCGGCCCGATGTGGGTACGTGGAGCGCGCCGGCGGCAGCCGCGCATCGTCCGCGGAAACATGAGGCTCCCGCGCCCGGCGTGATCGTGTCCCGGAGCCCGGATTCCCCGGCACGGATCGGCGGTTCTCTTGATTCGCGGAACCCGGTATTATTCGCTCTTTCGCGTCGTGATCACGGCAGGCCTGACCGGTCACGCGATCGTCCGTCGACCCGGTGGGGGCCGGCCGTAGTCTGT
>JBOHYX010000398.1:0-2581 GCA_050738115.1 Rhodanobacteraceae bacterium | reverse complement strand
GAGTACGGCCGCCGCAAGGCCGCTGCGTTCGATCACGCCGTTCTGGTACAGCAACGCGCCGATGCGCCGCAAGTCCGTGTCGTGCGGCCGCACGGGCAAGCCGCCCAGGACCACGCCGGCGCACGCCGCGAAATCGGAAATCGTGTCGAACACCTTGCGCGGTGCCCGGGTCTCCCGGTCGAACTGCTCGATGCGTGCGTCGATGATCTCGAGCGCCGGCGTCACGCAGGCCGTCGCGTCGAGTACGTCGAACAAGGTGACGCCCGGTCCCGCCAGATCCCGCGACAGGATGAAGGCCAGTTCGACTTCCACGCGCGGCTTGATGAAACGACCGATCGGCACGTCGCGACCCGGCTCGAAGAAAAAGCTGTCGAGCAACGGCGCGTAATCCGGCTCCTCGACCTGCGAGGAAATCTGCATCGCGCGCGAGGTGAGGCCGATCTTGCGGCCGCGGATTACGTTGCCCTCCCGCAGCTTAAGCTTCACCCATTCGCGCTGGATCGCATAGCCGTCCTCGATCGTCATCCCCGGGTACGCCAGCGAAAACTGCCGCAACTGGGTGCGCGTTTTCTCGGCGCGATCGAGGTCCGCGGCCAGCCTGCGGATCGTGGATTCGTCCAGCATCGGTCCCCCTTGTGCGGTCACTCTCCGACCCGGACGGCGAGGCGGTCATGCAGGTTGTTGTACTTGAGCGTGCCGGCCGGCCCGAACTCGCTGACTTCCAGCGACGCCGCGAAACCGCGGGTCTTGTAAGTGTCCGCGAAGTGCCGCTTGATTACGTCGAACAGCGCGGTGCGCGCGGCCTCGATGACCGCGGGCGAGCGGCCCTTGCCGAGCTTCAGGTTCGCATGCACGAACGCAGCGTCGATGATGGACCCGTCCGCAATGAAATACGCATCGCTGCGCAGCGCACGGACGCGGATGCCGCCGGTCGGGAACACCTTGCGCTCCCCGTCGCGCTGCGCATCGAGACACTGCGCGAGTTCGGCACACAGGCGGCGCATGTCCGTCTCGTCGGCAAGGTTTGCGCTGTACTCGAGTGTGAGGTGCGGCACGGTTGAATCCTCGATCGATCAGGCCGGGAGTGGCGTCACCGGCAATATGGCGTTGATCTGGCCGGTACCGGAACTGCCGAAATAAGGCGTGATGACCTCGGCCTTGCCGGTGTAGCAGTCCCAGCCCAACGCGCCCAGCAGCATCGCGGTGTCGTGCATCCCGCCCTCGCCCCAGCACTTCTCGTTGTAGAGCGGCAGCATGCCGCAGAACGTCGCCCAGTCGCCGCGTTCCCACAACGACACCACATGGCGGTCCACCTGTTCGAGGAACGGATCCCAGACGTTGTGCATGAACTCGGGCGCGGTGCCGTTGTTGGCGAAATGGTGGCTCAAGGAGCCGCTCGCGAGCAGCGCAACGGTGCCATCGTAACGTTCCTCGATGGCCTTGCGGATGGCCAACCCGAAACGCGCGCTGGTCGCAAGATCGTGCCACGCGCACCAGCCGGCGATCGATACCGCCTTGAAGTTCTGGTCGGCATTCATGTAGCGCATCGGCACCAGGGTGCCGTATTCGAGCGCCAGCGTGGTCGCGCCGTGCGCGCGGCTCTTGACGCCCATCGCGTTGGCGGTGTCCGCGATCGACTCGCCAAGTGCGGTGTTGCCCGGGCACGCGTACGGCATGTTCTTGATGAAGTGCGGCAGCTCGTTGCTGGTGTACACGCCTTCGAACCGCGGCGCGCAATTGACGTGGTACTCGCTGTTGACGAGCCAGTGCACGTCGACCACGACGATGGTGTCGACGTCGAGGTCGCGGCAGCGCCGCGCGATCTCGCGGTGCCCGTCGATCGCCGCCTGCCGGCAGCCCCTGTTCGGCCCCGGCAGTTCGGACAGGTACATCGACGGTACGTGCGTGATTTTTGCCGCCAGCGCGAGTGTGCCCATGCGATCCTCCGTAGCCCGATGCGCGGGCTCAGGCGCCCCAGCGCGGAATCCGGTGCGTGCCCAGCGACACGCACACGTTCCTGGGCTCGAGGAAAACTTCGTAGCTCCAGGTGCCGCCTTCGCGACCGACGCCGGATGCCTTGGTGCCGCCGAACGGTTGCCTGAGGTCGCGCACGTTCTGGCTGTTGACGAAGCACATCCCGGCGTCGATCGCAGCCGCGACGCGCAGCGCACGGCCGGTGCTTTCGGTCCACACGTAGCTCGAAAGCCCGTAGGCGATCTCGTTCGACAGGCGGATTGCTTCATCTTCGTCATCGAACGGAATTACGCACGCGACCGGGCCGAAAATTTCCTCCTGCGCGATCCGCATCCGGTTGTCGACATCGAGGAATACCGTCGGTTGCACGAAGTTGCCGTTCTGCAATGCTTTCGGCAGCGTCGGCGCGTCCAGTCCGCCGCAGGCGAGCGTCGCGCCTTCCTTTTGCCCGAGCTCGATGTAGCCGCGCACCTTCCTGAGATGATTCTGGCTTACCATCGGCCCGACAATGGTTTCGTCGTCCAGCGGATCACCGACCGCGAGCCGCTTCGCCCGCGCGACGAACGCATCCGCGAACTTCGGATACAGCGACTTCTGCACGAAGATG
>JBOHYX010000397.1:0-2595 GCA_050738115.1 Rhodanobacteraceae bacterium | reverse complement strand
GACGCACTGCCGCCATTCGTGCCGGAAGGCGCGGATCTTCTGGATACGCGCGCGGCGAACGCACTGCCGTGGCCGCAGCTCGTCGACCGCCTGCGCGCACGCTTGGGCGGGGACGCGGTGTACGACCTGCGCGCCGATCCCGATCCGCGGCCCGAGCGCGCGTGGGCGCATTCGGGTGATTCCACGCCGGACGAATCCATCGCGCTGCCGACGCGCCCCACCTGGCTGCTGCCGCGCCCCATTCCCTTGCGGGGCCCAATGCCGAAGGTGCTCGCCGGCCCCGAGCGCCTCGAAACCGGATGGTGGGACGGCGGCGACGTGCGCCGCGACTACTACGTGCTGGAACTGGCGACCGGCCAGCGCGCCTGGGCGTTCTGCGCACCCGGCGAACGCGGCCCGTTCATGCTGCATGGGTGGTTTGCGTGAAAGCCGGGACTCGGGACTCGGGACTCGGGACTCGGAAAAGCAGTGCCTTGCAGGCTCTTGCCCACTCCCGATTCTCCATTCCCGTTTCGCTCTCTGATGGAAATCAAGAATCGGGGATCGGGAATCGGAAGAGCAGGGCCGCGCAAGCTTCCGCCCCTTCCCGAATCCTGAATCCCGAATCCCGAATCCCGAGTCCCGAGTCCCGAGTCCCGAGTCCCGCATCCCGGCCTTACGCCGAACTGCACTGCCTCTCGGACTTCTCGTTCGGGCGCGGCGCGTCGAGCGCGCGCGAATTGTTCGAGCGCGCCAAGCGCTGCGGCTACACGGCGCTTGCGATCACCGACGAATGCTCGCTGGCCGGGATCGTGCGCGCGCACGAGGCTGCACGCGACACGGACGTGAAACTCATCGTCGGCACCGAAGTGCAACTCGCCGATGGCCCGAAACTGGTGCTGCTGACCGAAAACCACACGGGTTACACGGCCCTGTGCGAACTCATCACCCGCGGCCGGCGCGCGTCGAAGAAGGGCACGTACCACCTGACGCGCGTCGATCTCGAATCCGGCCTGCCCGGCACGCTGGCGTTGTGGGTTTCTGATACGCCAGCCGACCACGAACACGGCGCGTGGCTGAAATCGGTGTTCGGGGATCGGCTGTGGCTCGCGGTCGAACTGGTGCGCGACGGCGACGATGCGACCAAGTTGCAACGCCTGCTGATACTTGCGGACGAACTCGGCATCCCGGCCGTGGCCGCGGGCGACGTGCACATGCACGCGCGTTCGCGACGCGCACTGCAGGACACGCTCACCGCGATTCGGAACCGGAAGACCCTCGTCGAGGCGCGGGGAATCCTGTTCCGCAACGGCGAGCGTCACCTGCGCCGGCGCGAAACCCTCACGGCGATTTACCCGCAAGCGTTGCTCGATGAAACCGACCGCATCGCCCGTCGCTGCACGTTCTCGCTGGGCCAACTGCGATACCACTATCCGGCCGAACTCGTGCCCGATGGCCACACGCCGACTTCGTGGCTGCGGCAACTCACCTTCGAAGGCATGCGCTGGCGCTGGCCGGAGGGCACGCCCGACGCGGTGCGCACGCAAATCGAGCACGAACTCGCGCTGATCGCTGAACTCGAATATGAGCCGTACTTCCTCACGGTCCACGACATCGTGCGGTTCGCGCGCTCGCAGGGCATCCTCTGCCAGGGCCGCGGCTCGGCGGCGAATTCGGCGGTGTGCTTCGCGCTCGGCGTCACCGAGGTCGATCCGGCCCGGATCAACACCCTCGTGGAGCGCTTCATTTCCAAGGAACGCAACGAGCCGCCCGACATCGACATCGATTTCGAGCACGAACGGCGCGAGGAAGTCATCCAGTACATCTACGCAAAGTACGGACGCGAGCGCGCGGCGCTCGCCGCCACCGTGATCTGCTACCGCGGCAAGAGCGCGGTGCGCGACGTCGCAAAGGCGCTTGGCCTGCCGCTCGATGCGGTCGACAAGCTGTCCTTCGCGCTCGGCTGGTGGGATGGCGAGGCACCGCTCGGCGAACGCCTCGCCGAAGCCGGCTTCGATCCGGACAGTCCCATCATCAAGCGCGTGCTGAGGCTCACCGCCGAACTCCTCAACCGTCCGCGGCACCTTTCGCAGCACGTCGGCGGTTTCGTGATTTCGGACGCGCGCCTGTCCACCCTGGTACCGGTCGAGAACGCGGCGATGGCCGATCGCACCATCATCCAGTGGGACAAGGACGACCTCGATTCGCTGGGATTGCTGAAGGTCGATTGCCTCGCGCTCGGGATGCTCACCTGCCTGCGCAAGTGCTTCGACCTGCTGCGCGCGGATCGGAATCGCGACCTGACCCTCGCGACCATTCCGGCCGAAGATCCCGAAACCTGGGCGATGCTGCAGCGCGCCGACAGCATCGGCGTATTCCAGATCGAATCGCGCGCGCAAATGGCGATGCTGCCGCGCCTGAAGCCAAAGCGGTTTTACGATCTCGTGATCGAAGTCGCGATCGTCAGGCCCGGCCCGATCCAGGGCGACTTGATCCACCCGTACCTGAAGCGTCGGAACGGTGAGGAACCCGTGACCTATCCGTCCGAAGACGTGCGCCACGTGCTGGAACGCACGCTGGGCGTGCCGCTGTTCCAGGAACAGGTGATGCAGCTTG
>JBOHYX010000396.1:0-2600 GCA_050738115.1 Rhodanobacteraceae bacterium | reverse complement strand
ATGCGCTACGTGCCGATTGGCGTGTTCGTGGCGCTGATCGCGTTCTTCGTGGTCGGGCTCGTGTGGAACCAGACCCACGACGCACGGTTCGTGCCGAGCCCGCTGATCAACAAGCCCGCGCCCGCGTTCCGGCTGCCGCGGCTCGAGCATCCGACCGAGTTCGTGACCAAGGCCGATCTGCTTGGCCACCCGTACCTGCTGAATGTGTTCGCGAGCTGGTGCTTCGCTTGCGGGGACGAGCACCCGGTGCTGATGGCGTACCACGACAGGTTCGGGATTCCGCTGATCGGCTACGACTACAAGGACGGCCCGCAGGATGCGCGCGCGTGGCTCGCGCGCCACGGCGATCCGTACCACGAAGTCATCACCGACGTATCGGGTGACACCGCGCTGAACTTCGGCATTTATGGCGCGCCCGAAACCTACCTGATCGATGCGCACGGCATCATCCGCTACAAGCACATCGGCCCACTGACACCGGAAGTCATCGCGAAGGATCTCGAACCGAGAATCCGGGCGCTCGAAGCGGAGGGCCGCACGTGAAGCGCCTCGTAGCCATGCTGCTGCTCGCGTTCGCGCTGACGCTCAGCAGCACCGCCTTCGCGATCCAGCCGTTGCCGTTCCAGAACAATGCCGAACGCGTGCGCTTCCAGCACCTGACGCGGCAGCTCCGTTGCATGGTGTGCCAGGACGAGAGCCTGCTCGCCTCGAACGCGGATTTCGCCAAGCAGTTGCGCCGACAGATCTTCGACATGATGCAGGAAGGCCAGAGCGACCAGCAGATCAAGGCCTGGCTGGTCGCGCGCTACTCGAACTTCATCCTGTACGACCCGCCGCTGGCGCCCTCGACGATCGCGCTGTGGTTCGGTCCGCCCGTCATTTTCGTGGCCGGTGGCATCGTCGTCGCGATGCTGCTGCGCCGGCGCACGCGGCCGGCACACGCGATCGCCGAAGAACCCGGAGACGATTGGTGATCATCCGCTTCCTCGTCATCGCCGCCGTGATGGTGGTGGTCGCGCTGGCCTGCGTGCTGGTGCCCATGCTGCGCAGCGCGCGTCGCGAGGGACGCCCGCGCACGCCGTTCGTGATCGCGCTGGTGCTCGCGCTGGCGACGCCGCCCGCGGTGCTCGGCATGTATCTCCTGATCGGCACGCCGCAGGCGCTGCAGGTTGCACCCGTTCCCGACCACGCCGACCTCGCCAACGCGACGCGGCAATTGCAGGCAAGCCTCGCGAAGAAGCCGGACGACGCGCAGGGCTGGGCGCTGCTCGCGCAGGCGTACTCCGCACTCGGCGAGCCGCAGCAGGCGCTGGACGCGCTGAACCACCTCTCGAAATTGCGTCCGAACGATCCGGACGTGATGGTGGCGTGGGTCGAGGCCACGGCCGAAGCCGATTCCTCGCACATGATCAACGACGCCGGGCGCGCGAAGCTTGAGCGCGCACTGCAGATCGATCCGACCCACCAGCGCGCGCTGTGGCTGCTCGGCATCAGCGACTACCAGCGCGGACAATACGCCCGCGCGGCAACGCGCTGGAAGACGCTGCTGCCGTTGCTCCAGCCGGGATCGAAGGTTGCCGCCACCGTGCAGCAGGAACTCGCCGATGCGGAATCGCATCTGGGCGGCGCAGCGGCCATGGCGACCGCCTCAACCCACGACGCGACGTCGACGGCAAACAACGACCATGTTGCCATCCGGGTCACAGTGAATATCCAGGATCAGATGCTGAGCAAGATGCGGCCCGGCGACACCTTGTTCGTGTTCGCGCGCGCGGTAGATGGCCCCTCGATGCCCCTGGCTGTCGCCAGACTCAACAAAGTGCAATTCCCGGCAACAGTCACACTGACCGACGCCATGGCGATGGTCCCCACCCAGCGCCTGTCGCACTACCGCAAAGTAGAGGTGGTGGCACGTATCAGCGCCACCGGCAACGCAGCGCCGCAGGCAGGCGACCTGCAATCGACACCGATGGAAGTTGCGACCGACACCCACGCGCCGATCACCCTGACGATCGACAGGGTGGATTGATTCCGGGGACCAGGGACCGGGGACCAAGGCCACGCGAGCCAAAATTCCGTCGTCATTCCGGGGCCGCCGCAGCTCCATCGCGGTGGAACCCGGAATCCAGCTTTGGACGGCTCGGGAAGAGGGGAGCGGGGCGAACGCACGCGTAGCGCGACGCGCAACGCGCGGGAGATGGCGCCGATGTGCGGCACGCATTTGGCGTTGACGCGGACGCTCGGTACCCTCAGCGCTTCTGTTGAAACGCGAACGTATCATGACCGACGCCCGCCAGTACTTCACCCTGCCCTCGCCGTTCGCGATGAAGCGCGGCGGCGAATTGCGCGGCGCGCAGCTCGCGTACGAGACGTGGGGTGAACTCAACGCCACGCGCGACAACGCGGTCCTGATCCTCACGGGCCTGTCGCCGAGCGCGCACGCAGCCAGCAATGCCATCGACGGTTCTCCGGGGTGGTGGGAGGACATCGTCGGGCCCGGCAAGGCGATCGACACCGACCGCTGGTTCGTGGTGTGTCCCAACTCGCTGGGCAGTTGCAAAGGCTCGAGTGGACCGGCTTCGGTCAATCCCGCGACCGGC
>JBOHYX010000395.1:0-2634 GCA_050738115.1 Rhodanobacteraceae bacterium | reverse complement strand
GCCTTCCCTGGCCTGACTTTCAACAACAGCCGCTGCGAGCGGACTGCTCCGTTACTCGTTCCAGCTTCGGCAGGCTCGGCGCGAGTTGACGCCAGCGTTTGCGCACGGTGGTTCCCGTGAAAGGTTCCTTGAGGTCCGGCGCGATGTCGGCGAGCGGCGCGAGCACGTGGGCGCGCTCGAATTCCTCTTGCGTAAGGTCGGTCATCCAGGCGCTGGTTTCGCACCACAGCGTGATGTCCAGATCGAGGGTGCGGTCGGCATAGCGTGGCAGGCTGCGGTCGCGGCCACTCGCGTCCTCGAGCTTCCGCAGCCACGCACGCAGGTCCGCGCGCTCCATGTCGCAATCGAATCCCGCGGCACTGTTGATGAACGCCGCGCCCTCGAAACCCACCGCGGCGCTGCGGTAGGTCCGTGATGCGTCCAGCGTGCCGAAGCGTGCGCGCAACGCTTGCAGCGCGTCCCGCAGATGCCGTTCGGGTTCGACGTTGGAGCCCAGGCTCAGGTAAACCCGCGCCATGCGGTCACTCCTTGGCGCCGCGTTCCACGACCACGCCGACCGCGCGGGCGCCGCGCACCGCGCCGGGCTTGGCAAGCCGGATGCGCACCCACGGAACCGCAAACTCCTCGCGGATGAGCTGCGCGCAGCATTCGGCGAGGGCTTCCACCAATTGGAAACTGGAGGCTTCGATGAACGCGACCAGGCGCTTGGAGACCGCCTTGTAGTTCAGCGCGTCCTCGATGCGGTCGCTCATCGCCGCCCGGCTGTTGTCGATGCCCATTTCGACATCGAGCACCACCGGCTGGCGCACGCGGCGCTCCCAGTCGTAGATGCCGATGATGGTTTCGACGGTGAGGCCTTCGATGAAGACGATGTCCATGGCTCGGGAGACGGGAGGCGGGAGACGGGAGACGGGAGACGAGGGGCGGGTGTTGCGGTTGTCTATGCCGGTAGCGCTTTTTCGAGTCCCGAGTCCCGAGTCCCGAGTCCCGGCAGGCTCTGCAAATCCCAGCGCGGCAGCACGCGGATTTCCGCTCCCGTGGTCTGACCGGCCGCGAGTCGGAGCGAGCCCGCCAGCGCGATCATCGCGCCATTGTCGGTACAGAACGCAAGGCGCGGAAAGTACGTCGCGAAACCTTCATGCCTGCCCGCAGCGGCGAGTTGCGCACGCAGGCGTTTGTTGGCGCCGACGCCGCCGGAGACCACCAGCCGCCGATAGCCGGTCGCGGCCAGGGCACGCCGGCATTTGACGGCGAGCGTCTCGACGATCGCTTCCTCGAAGCCGCGCGCGATGTTCGCGCGGGTGGACTCGGCATGGTCGCTGTCCCGCCACGCCAGCAGCACCTGGGTCTTCAGGCCCGAGAAGCTCAGGTCGAGGCCGGGCCGGTCGGTCATCGGCCGGGAGAAATGGAACGCCTTGGGATCGCCGGTTTCGGCCACTTTGGCGAGCGCCGGACCGCCCGGATACGGCAGCCCCATGAGTTTCGCGGTCTTGTCGAAGGCTTCGCCCGCGGCATCGTCCAGGGTGTCGCCGAGGATCGCGTAGCGGCCGATCGTCTCGACCCCGACCAGCATCGAGTGCCCGCCCGAGACCAGCAACGCCACGAAGGGCGGCGCCAGCGGTTCGGTGCCGGGCGCGGGCGCTTCCAGCAGCGGCGCCAGCAGATGCCCTTCCATGTGGTGGACGGCGATGGCCGGAATCTCCAGTGCCCACGCCAGCGAACGCGCGACCGAGGCCCCGACCAGTAGCGCGCCGATCAGGCCCGGCCCCGCGGTGTAGGCCACCGCCGCGAGGTCGGAAACCGTGAGCCCGCCATCGGCAAGTGTCTGGCGCAACAGGGGCAGCAGCTTGCGCACGTGGTCGCGGCTGGCAAGTTCGGGCACCACGCCGCCATATTCGGCGTGCAGCGCCACCTGCGAATACAGGGCGTGCGCCAGCAGCCCGCGATCGGGCTGGTACACAGCGACCCCGGTCTCGTCGCAGGAGCTTTCGATGCCCAGTACGGGACCCATGGGTGGGGGCTTTGAATTGACCATGGCAGTCACGCTATACTTTTCGGCTTGTCCCGCGACATAGCGGGTCAGTTTACCAGTGGAGCGTCCATGCCCAGCGTCAAAGTCCGCGAGAACGAGCCGTTCGAAATCGCGCTGCGCCGTTTCAAGCGCACCTGCGAGAAGGCCGGTGTGCTCGCCGAAACGCGCAAGCGCGAGTTTTACGAGAAACCGACCCAGGAACGCAAGCGCAAGCGTGCCGCCGCGGTCAAGCGGCACCTGCGCCGTCTGTCGCGCGAAGTCACGCGCCGCAAGCGCCTGTACTGACGCGGGTTCCAGCGGGTCCGGATAGCCGGTGCCGCGACGCGACGCCGGCTTTTTGCGTTGGTGGTCCAATAGCCTGGGAGACTGTCATGGCCGAACTGAAAGCGCGCATCACCGAGGACATGAAAGCCGCCATGAAGGGCGGCGACAAGCCGCGCCTCGCCGCGATCCGGTTGATCCTCGCGGCGCTCAAGCAGCGTGAAGTGGACGAGCGGATCACGCTCACCGACGCCCAGGTCGTGCACGTGCTCGAAAAGATGCTGAAACAGCGCCGCGACTCGGTCACCCAGTACGAGGCCGCGCACCGCAAGGACCTGGCG
>JBOHYX010000394.1:0-2647 GCA_050738115.1 Rhodanobacteraceae bacterium | reverse complement strand
GCCGACGACGCCCACCGTGGCGGCAATGCCCGTGACGACATACGGGATGCGCTTCACGCTGAGCCGCTGCGCGCAGAAGAACAGGATCACGGTGGCCGGGATCTGGCTGACATTGATGGCCGCGAGCGCACCGTCGACGCTCCCGGCCCGACCCGAACCCGTGAGGTACCCGGGCAGGAACGCGTTGACGCCGAAGTAGATGCCCGACGCGCAGCCCATCGCCAGCCCGATTTCCCAGGTGAGCGGATCGCGCCAGTCGGGCCACCAGCGCTGGGGGTCGCGGGTCGCGGTTCGCACCGGCATCGCGATGGCACGACGGCGCGCGCCCTCCGCTGCCAGCAGCCATGCGATCAGCACGACCGGCAACGACCAGAACGCGAGGCTCCATCGCCAACTGCCGCCGGCCAGCGGCAGCACGAACGGAATGGTCAGCGAGGCGGCCAGCGCTTCCGCCGCCAGCATGCCGTTGGCGTACACCGCGGTTGCAAAGCCGACCCGCTGCGGCGCCCAGTCGCGCACGATCCGTGGCAACGCGGGCTGCATCACCGCGATGCCTGCACTCATCACGAACGTCGTCGCAAACAGGATCAGAGTGTCGGGCGCGATGCCGCGCACGGCGCCACCGGCGGCCGTCACGAGGAGGCCGCCGATGAGGGTCGGCAGCGCGCCGAACCGCACAATCAGCGCGGCACCCGGGATCGCTACGATCGCGAACAGCAGCGACGGCAGGCTCGACAGTACGCCAATGTCGATCTGCGACATGGCGAGATCCCGTTGCATTTGCGGCAGTACCGGCGGCACCGCGAGCACGGTGATCCGCATCGCGGCGCCCGCCAGCCACAACAGCACCAGCGTATACAGCCAGCGCATGCCGCGCGCTGCGTCGGCCGCGGGAAGCGGCAGCGGATTCGATGGCAATCGCTGTGACGCCGACGCTTTCATAATGAAATGCTTTTTGTGGGAGCGGGCGGTGCCCGCGATGGGCCTCGCCGCAAGCTGTCCCTGTCGCAGTCCACCACATTCGTCGCGGCGACCCGCCGCTCCCACAGCGGTTGCTGACTCCATAATGAGAATTGCTGATCCGGCAGGCATTGCCGAAACAGGAAACGAAACAGGAAATCATCGATGCAACAGAAACAACTCGACCGCACGCACCCCATTCCGGACGTGATCGTGTTCGACCTCGAGGAATCGCACAAGGGCTATCGCCTCAACCGGATGTGCGATTCGCTGAAATTGGAGGAAAACCGCAAGGCGTACAAGACCGACGAGGAAGTGTACATGGAGCGTTACCGCCTGACCGCGGAACAAAAGCGCCTGGTGCGCGCGCGTGACTGGGCGGGCCTCAGCAGGGCGGGCGGCAACATCTATTTCCTGATCAAGCTGGGTTTCGTGACCGGTACCGGGCTGTACCACATCGGCGCGCAGATGCGGGGCGAGAGCTTCGAGGCGTTCATGGCGACCCGCACCGGCAGGGGCGCGCGCTGACCGTGGCCCGGATCGTCGCCGGCGTGGGCACCTCGCACGTCCCCTCGATCGGCGGCGCTTGGGACCGCGGCGCGCAGGACACGCCGGACTGGAAGCCGCTGTTCGACGCCTACGTGCCGGTACGCGAGTGGTTGGCGGGACTGGAGCTCGACGTCGCCATCATCGTCTACAACGACCACGGCGGCGATTTCTTCTTCGACAAGTACCCGACCTTCGCACTCGGCTGCGCCGACGCGTATCCGATCGCCGACGAGGGCATGGGCGTCCGCCCGCTGCCGCGCGTCAAGGGCGACTTCGCGTTTTCGCGCGATCTGTGCGAAGCGCTCGTGTACGACGAATTCGACCTGACGATGTGCCAGGAACTCGCGGTCGAGCACGGCTTCCTGGTGCCGCTGCACCTGTGCTTCGAGCACGTGCCGGACTGGAGCGTCGCCGCGGTGCCACTCGAGGTGAACGTGCTGCTGCACCCGCTGCCGACTGCGCGGCGCTGCTTCAGGCTTGGGCAGGCGATCCGCCGCGCGGTGGACGCCAACCCGCGGGATTTGCGCGTGGTCATCGTCGGGACCGGCGGCATGTCGCACCAGTTGCAGGGCAAGCGCTTTGGGGCGATGAACGAGCAGTTCGACCTCGATTTCCTCGACCGCGTCGAGCGCGATCCGGAGAGCCTTGCCGGCATGACGCACCAGCAGTTGATGGAGCAGGCGGGCGCCGAGGGCATCGAACTCATCATGTGGCTGGTGACGCGCGGCGCGCTGTCGGGCCAGGCCCGGCGCGTGCATCGGAACTACTACCGTCCGATGGCGACGGGCATGGGCCTCATCACCTTCGAAGACCCCTGACGCGGGAGGCGCGCAGGACGTCCGCCGGACGCGGCGTGACCGGCCACGCGCTGGAGATGAGCATCACGCCGCTGCACAGCTACGTGTGCGCGACCATGCGCGCGGGCCGCCTGTTCCTCGTCGGCGATGCCGTCCACGTGGTGCCGCCCACGGGCGCCAAGGGGCTCAACCTTGCGATCTCCGACGCCAAACAGCTTGCGGACGGGTTCCGGCGGTACTACGAAGGCCACGACTCCGAGTCGCTCGACCGTTACGGCGAACGTGCCTTGAGCCGGGTCTGGAAGGCGGTGCGGTTCTCCTGGTGGATGACGAACCTGACC
>JBOHYX010000393.1:0-2648 GCA_050738115.1 Rhodanobacteraceae bacterium | reverse complement strand
CCCAGGCGTGCCGCTGCAGCATCGTTTCGAGTTCAGCCGCGCTCGCGACGAGGTCGCGACCCGCGATGGCATCACCGCGCGCGGTCGCCAGCGGCGCGAAGCGGCCGAGCACGTCGACGAGGAACATCCCGAGCCACACGCTCTCGCCGTGGCCGCGGGTGCCGAGCCGGTTCATGCCGTCATTCCAGTCGCCCGCGCCGATCAGCGGCAGCCCGTGCGCGCCGAAACGCAGGCTGTGGCGGATCGCGCGCAGGCAGTGCTCGTAGAGGCTCGCACTTTCGCCGGAAACGCTGACGTCCTCGTAGACCGATTCCTCGTCGGCCGCGAGCGCGCGACCCTCGATGAACGGCACCCGTTCATCCAGCACCGCGATGTCGCCGGTGACCCGGACGTATTCGGCGGTACACCATGGCAGCCACAGCAGGTTGTCGGAAATCCGCGTGCGCACGCCCTTGCCGGTCGGCGGGTGCCACCAGTGCTGCACGTCGCCTTCCGGGAACTGGTGCCGTGCCGAGCGCAGCAGTTGTGTGCGGGCCAGCTCCGGGCGCACGTTCAGGATCGCCATCGCGTCCTGCAACTGGTCGCGAAACCCGAACGCGCCGCCAGATTGGTAGTAGCCGCTGCGCGCGAGCAGGCGCGACGCCAGCACCTGGTAGGGCAGCCAGCCGTTCACCAGCAGGTCGGTCGCGGCGTCCGGCGTGTGCACGCGCACCTGCGCAAGCGTGTTCCGCCAATCGTCGCGGACGCGTTCGAGCTCCGCGCGCGCCGCCTCGACGTCGCCGAGACCGGCGACCAGCGTGCGTGCGTCCGTGGCGTTCGTGGCCGCGCCCAGCACGATCACGATTTCGAGTTCCCCGCCGGGCGCGAGTTCGAATGTCGCGCGCTGTGCCGAGCACGGGTCGAGCCCAGCGCCGACCGTGCCGTCGAGCCGGTCCACGCGCATCCCGAGCGGCGTTTCCGGCGCGCGGTTGCGACCGAGGAAGGCGCGGCGGTCGGCGGTGAACTCGGTGCCGGGCGCGCACAGCCGGTGGAATGCGATGCGCCCGCTGAACACGTCGTGGAACGGATTGTGCGCGAACAGCGCGCCGCTCGCGGCGTCGAATTCCGTGCGCACGTGCCGCCCGGCGTGCCCGCGCTGCTCGCCGAGCACCCAGGCGACGTAGCTGGTGACCGACACCAGGCGCGGGGCGTCGCCCTTGTTGATCACTTTCAGCAGCGCGAATTTCACCGGCGCCTCGCAGGCGACGAACACGGTCACTTCGCTGTAGAGGTCCGCGTGCGCGTGCTCGTAGCGCGTATAGCCGAACCCGTGGCAAGTGCGATAGGGATCGCCGCTGGGCGACGGTCGGGCCATCGCCGACCAGTATTCGCCGGTCGCCTCGTCGCGCAGCCACAGCGCTTCGCCGGAGCGGTCGCGCAGCGGATCGTTGTACCACGGCGTCAGGCGGAATTCGTGGGCGTTCTCGGCGAAGGTGTAGGCACCGCCCGATTCGCTGACGACGCTGCCGAAGCCGGCGTTGGCGAGCACGTTGCACCACGGCGCCGGGGTCGGCGCGTCCGCCGCCAGCCAGATCGTGTATTCGCAGCCATCGTTGCGGAATCCCCCGAAGCCATTGAAATCGCGCAGGTCCTCCGCAGGCGGCTGCAACGCGTAGCGGCCGGGCTGCGGCTTGTGGCGCGGCAGCAGGTCCGGGCGTTCGGCCTTCTCGTCGGTCGCCCGCATGCGCCCGATCTGGTCGCGCAGGCGCCCGGCGTCGCCCGAGAATACGCAGCGCGCGGCCGCCAGCATCAGCGCGCGATCGGGCACCGACAGGTGTTCGACCCGCCACGCGAACATGCGGCCGCGGCCGGGGCCGCCGCGGGCCTCCGCGCCGGACTCGATCAGGTACAGGATATGGTCCTGCAGCTCCTGGCGGTAGCCGGAGAGTTCCTCGTTCCAGATCAAAAGATCGGCGTCGAGCCCGTTCGCCTGCCAGAAGCCGTGCGCCTGGATGAGGTGGCGCACGAGGTCGATCTGGCTGGCGTTGGCGATGCGCGCGACGACGATCGGCAGGTCGCCCGAGATGCCGTGCTTCCACAGCGCCGACTGCGGCGGGATATCGGCATCGCCGGCATCGCGCGCGCTCGTCGCGCCGTACAGCAGGCTGCTCGCGACGTAGTCGTAGCGCTGCGCTTCCGCCGCGCTCAGGTTGAGCTGCTGCAGCGTCACCTGCTCGTGGGTCCAGGCAAGCTGGAATACCCGCTGGTGCAGGTGGCGCTCGCGGTACTTGCGGGCGAGTGCCAGCGCGGCGGCGCGATCGGGCGCAACGCCGGTCAGGACGTCGACCGCAGCGGTGTGGCCGGGCAGGATGCGGATGCGCCGGCGCAGGCACAGGATCGGATCGAGCACCGCGCCGACGCGACCTGCGGGTGCGTCGGCGTCGGGCAGGCGCGGATGGCCGGGACTGCCGAGTCGGCCGAGGAACGCCTCGCGATCGGATTCGAAGCCACCCTCGCCCACGGTGCCGCCGCGCGTCGTCATCTGGTGGAGCAGCCACGGACCATGCTCGTCGGGGCCGCGCGGCCGGCGCGACACCAGCAGAGAGTCCAGATCGGGCACGGATTCGGTCTCGAGCGACAGCTTGCTGAACACCGGGTGCGCGGCATCG
>JBOHYX010000392.1:0-2660 GCA_050738115.1 Rhodanobacteraceae bacterium | reverse complement strand
GATGCACAGATCCAGCAGATCGAAGACAAGCTCAACCGCCGACCTCGGAAACGGTTAGGCTACCGAACACCGGAGCGCGTGTTCGAGCAATCCTTCAAACGCGTTGCACTTCGTAGTTGAATCCGCCCGGAAGCGCTGTGGGACAGCCTTTCCAATCAAGACATTCCGATCACGGCGTCTGAGAAGGCGTTGCTGGATACGAGGCTCGCGGAAGCCGATGCTCATCCGGACGCGGAGAGCACGTGGCCTGAGGTCGAAGCCCGCCTCCGGCAGCACCTGCCGCGTTGAGCTGTCAGCTTCGCCTTCGCCGCGGAGCCGAAAGCGATATCGCGCGAGCGCAAGCGTGGTACGAGTCACGGCTTGGGGGGCTTGGCAGCAGGTTTCGCGCTGAGGTCGCACGAACGCTGGACCGAGTCGCAACGGCCCCGCTCATGCATGCGAAGCAATACGGGGAAGTACGGAGGGTGCCGTTACAAAAGTTTCCGTACCACCGCTTCAGGTCATCGAAGGTATCGCGCTGGACCGTCGCCGGCGATTCTTCCTGAATGAGCGCCAGCCGCCCGGAGCCATCCGCCCACTTGTCGCAGGCATCGACCGCGATGTTGTAGCGCTCCGGAACCTGCCACCGGAACGCGCCGCGGGTTTCCCCGTAATCACCCCGCGCAACCAGCATCTGCGCGCCCTCGTCCGCCATGTGGCCGGCATCGTAGTCCTGCCGCGCGTCGCGTGCGCGTGGTGCTGCACGATAGAACGCCGGGGTTGCGCCCCACGCCATAACCCAGCACGTCCGGACGGTCGTAGACCTTGGCGACGCCCAGTGCCGCCATCACCGCGTCATGGAACGGGCGCGCGCGCTGGAGGTCCGGGACGGAAATCGAAACGTGGTCGGGTACGAGCATGCAAGGATCCCGTGCATGAACTCCGCCACCGGCGCGGGGAAATGCAGCATCATGCGGGATCGCACGTCCGTGCGCATCCCGTCAGGGCCAGGCGCGCGATTTGCCCGAAGCACGCCGCGTTGAAGACCCGACACGCGTGCGAAGGCCGGAGGCGACCCGAAATCGATATCCGCGGGAGGCCGCGCCAGACGCTTGCACATTGCATGTTTGTATCGATTCGGATACATTGTCCCAGTGCCCTATGTCATCCAGCAAACCGTGGAATTCGCAGAATGGCACGCTACGCGGCGTGACTTGCGGGTGAAGGTCGCCATCGCGCGGCGCATTGAACGTGCGGCCGCCGGCAACCTCGGCGACGTGAAGCCGTTGGGAAACGGAGTGTCCGAGTTGCGCGTGGACACGGGTCCGGGTTACCGCCTGTATTTCACGATCCGCAAACGGGCAATCGTGGTGCTGTTGTGTGGCGGCGACAAGCGCACGCAGCGGGCCGACATCCGCCACGCCCAAAAGTTGGCGGCAGAGGTGTGAAATGAAAGCAAAAAGCAAAGTCGAACTGGTGCCCTTCGACATGGCCGGCATCCTGGACAGCCCGGAGGCCATAGCCGAGTACTTGAGCCAGGTTCTGGCGGATGGTGAACCCGACGAACTGTTGCGTGCACTGGGCCACATTGCAAAAGCGCGTGGCATTGCCGAAATCGCCAAAGAGACCGGCTTGGGCCGTGAAAGTCTTTACAAGGCATTGGCACCGGGCGCGAAACCGCGTTACGACACGGTGCTGAAAGTGACCCGCTCCCTGGGAGTGAAAATGGTTGCAAGACCGGCATGAGGTGGTGGCAGCCATGCGCGGGGCGATGTTGGCTTCGGCGTTGGCGGGGCGCAAAGCCGATATGAATCGATTGTTCGTGATTTGCAGCGGGTTGCGGAACCACTCGATCGCGTCTCCGCAACGGTCATTTCTTGTACCGCCCGTGCTCGTCGCGCGCATGCGTGATGCCATAGCCCAGTCGCCGGACCTGCGCCGCGACGTCCTGCCACTGCTGCGGGTCGATCACGCGCGGCGTCCCGAGTTGGGCTGCACGCCAGTACACTCGGCACGCAAATTCCAGAACCTGCATGGCCTCGAATGCGGCTGCCGGGGTTTCGGCGAACACGATCGCGCCGTGGTTGCTCATGAGCGCCGCGCGCCTGCCTTCGAGCGCCGCGAGCGTCGCCGCGGCAAGCTCGGGCGTACCAAAACACCGGTACGGCGCCACGCGTACGGCCCCGCCCAGCGCGAGCATTTGGTAATGAATGCACGGAAGCTCGTCGAGCACGCACGCGATGGCCGTCGACCACGGCGCGTGCGTGTGCAGGATGGCGCCTGCCTCGGGGTGGCTGCTGTAGATCGCAAGGTGCAAGCCGGTCTCGGAGCTGGGCCGAAGCGCTCCCGCGACAACATTGCCGTCGAGGTCCACTTCGACGAGCTGCGCTGCCGACAACGCATCCAGACGCGCACCGCTGGCGCTGATGAGACAGTGCTTGCCGACGCGCGCCGAGAGGTTGCCGACCGTACCCACGACGAGCCCGGCTGCTGCTGCGGCATGCGCGATCGCCGCCAGTTCCTGTGCAACATCCGTCGGCATGGGTGGGTACTCCAAGGGTGCAGGGACGCGTCAACCGGAACTCGACCAACCTTGAGGCGCCAATCGTCGGCGTCCGTCCGTGTGCCGGCCGTGTCCCGCTCACCTGGCCAACATTGCACGTTTCCCGACGAATTGCCGC
>JBOHYX010000391.1:0-2668 GCA_050738115.1 Rhodanobacteraceae bacterium | reverse complement strand
GTAGCACCGGGCGCAATCCGCGTGCGGGCCTGGGGGTCCGGCGCGCTTGCTAAACTCCGTCCATGAGTCCCCGTCCGCGGCCCCGATGCTGACCGAACTCGGCCTGGTGCTGGTGCTGGCGCTGGGCAATGGTTTCTTCGCGCTCGCCGAAATCGCGCTGATCGCCGCACGCAAGAGCCGCCTGCGTTACATGGCGCGCAGCAGCGCGCGCGCCCAGATCGCGCTCAGGCTGGCGCAGCGCCCCGACCGGTTCCTCTCGACCGTCCAGGTCGGCATCACCCTGATCACCCTGGTCACCGGCGCCGCAACCGGCAAAGCGATCAGTGGCGCCATCCGCAACTGGCTCGCCTCGCTCGGCGTGCCCGCGGGCACGCACGCGTCACTCGTGATCGGCCTCGTGCTGGGTTTCGTACTGGTCACCTCGATCAACATCGTGATCGGCGAAATCCTGCCCAAGCGCACCGCACTGATCGCGCCCGAGCGCCTCGCCCAGGCCATCGCCGTGCCCATGCAGGCGGTGTCATGGCTGATGGCGCCGTTCGTGTGGGCGTTGAACGGGACGACCACGGTGCTGATGCGGCTGCTGGGCCTGCGGCGCTTCCGGCGCGAAAACATCAGCGAAGAAGAGATCCGCCTCCTGGTCGCCGAAAGTGCCGAGCAGGGCGTGCTCGATCCCGACGAACGCAACATGGTCAACCGCGTGCTGCGCCTCGGCGATCGCACCGTGGACAGCCTGATGACGCCGCGCCCGCGCATCGTCTGGCTGGACGCGGCGGCACCGCTGGCCGAAAACCTCGCGATCATGCGCGGCACGCCCTATTCACGATATCCGGTGTACCGCGAAAGCGAAGACGACGTGCTTGGCGTGCTCGAAGTCAAGCGGCTGCTGCAAACACTGGCGCAGGCGCCCACTCCCGGCGGGATGCCGCCGCGGCTCGAGCTGTTCCGCAAGCTCGCCAAACCGCTGTACGTGCCGGCGACGGCACGCGCGCTCGACATCCTGGACGAATTCCGCGACGCCGAGACGCCGATTGCGCTGGCGGTCGACGAGTACGGCGACATCGAGGGACTCGTCACCGTCAACGACGTGCTGACCGCGGTGGTGGGACATCCCGCCGCCGACGTGAACGCGCCGGGCGAGGCCGGCGCGCTGCGGCGCGAGGACGGAAGCTGGTTGGCCTCCGGTTCGCTCGCGACCGACGACCTGCGCGAACTGCTGCAGCTCGAGGAGCTGCCGAACGAAAAGGAAGGCGACTATTACACGCTGGCCGGCATGCTGATCGACCTGTTCGGGCGCATTCCCACCGTCGGCGAAAGCATCGAGTGGCATCGGCTGCGCTTCGAAGTCGTCAAGCTCGACGGCTCGCGCATCGACAAGGTATTGATCGTCCCGCTGCCGGCCAACGAGAACGTGAAGGCGACCGGGTGATGTGAGACGAGGAGACGGGGAGACGGGGAGACGAGGAAACGAGCGGTAGCATCTCGTCGCTTTTCCGCTTGAGCGAGCGCAGCGAGCGTCGTCTCCCCGTTTAGCGAGCGCAGCGAGCGTCGTCTCCCCGTTTAGCCAGCATCGCCATCCGCTCGGTATCGGCGAGCACGCCGTGCAGGATGCGCAGTTCGCGCGAATCCGGCAGCGCGCGGTGGAAGAACCGGCGCAGCCGCAACTCGATGGTCCGGCCCGAGCGGCCCTTGTGGAAATCAATGGCGTCGAGCGTCGCGAACAGGTGCGCGAAGAAGCGCTCCATTTCCTCGGCCGGCGCCGGCATGCCGTGCGCTTCGGGCCCAGCGGGCACGCCGCCGAGCGTCGCCATCCTGAGTTCCCAGGCCATCAACTGCACCGCCTGCGCCAGGTTCAGCGATGAAAACTCCTCGACGCTCGGGATCCTCACCATCGCGTGGCACACCGACAGTTCGTGGTTGTCGAGGCCCGAGCGCTCGTTGCCGAACAGCAGCGCCACCTCCGCGCCGCGCGCGAGCAGCGGCACGATCTCCGCGACCGCGCCACGCGGATCGAGCTCCGGCAGGTTGATGCCGCGCCGGCGCGCGGAAAGCCCGTAGACGCGGGTGCAATCGGCGACTGCCGCGCCGACGCCGTCGGCCAGTACGAGGTTCGCGAGCACGTCGTCCGCGCCGGCCGCCATCGCCTTGACCTGCGGATCGGGATAGCGTTGCGGCGCGACCAGCGCCATGCGCCAGAACCCCATGGTGCGGATCGCGCGCGCGGCCGCACCGATGTTGCCGGGATGCGAGGTCCGCGCCAGCACGAACCGGATCGGCTGGGGCGCGGGCGGGATGGATCCGGTCGACTGGTTCATCGCGCAAGGGTAGCGGATCGGTGCCGGCCCACTGCCGGGGAAAACCGCTCCGCTTTCGAGCCGTGCAAACAGCGTTTGTCCGCGAAGCACGCCAAGGACGCGAAGGCCAACTACTGAAACCAGAGACTTCTTCGCGACCTTCGCGTCCTTTGCGGACAATTGCTCTCCCGCGCAGCGGATCGACGCCACGTATCGTGCCGCACGTCGCGCCACTGCTAGAATGGACAGTGCGCCGCATCGTGCGGCGCGTTCTTTTTCAAGCCCGGGAATTCCATGCATGGCCCGCCCTGCCGTCACCGTCGCGATCCGTGCCGCACGCGCCGCGGGCAAAGTGATGCTGCGCTACATGAACC
>JBOHYX010000390.1:0-2668 GCA_050738115.1 Rhodanobacteraceae bacterium | reverse complement strand
GTTGCGCTGTACGCCGTGATGGCAAGCGCTGCGATGCGTGCCGGCACCCGGTGCTGTCCGTAGTTTGCGGCTCTCCAGTATACGTGGCGCGCCCCGGGGGACAGCCGTGTTGCACGATTAAACTGGATCGCTGACTGGACTTGCCTGAGAATTTTTCTGTCGTCATTCCGGGTTCCGTCGCCGACGGAGCTGGCGACGGCCCCGGAATGACGAGTTTTGGATGGCACACGACTGAGACCGTCGCCTGAGCGTCGTTGCGGATCAGGTGACGGTTCATCGTTCGTTCGCGTACGGAGTGGCCCATGCATTCGAGTCTGGAGCAAGTCGATACCTTCCTGCGCGATCTGCAGCACCGCATCTGCGCGGCGTTGGAACGCGCCGACGGCGGCGCGCGTTTCGTCGAGGACGCATGGACGCGTGCCGCGACCCTCACCCCACCACTCGCTCCGCGAGCGGTCCCCCCCTCTCCCGCTGCGCGGGCGAGGGACGAACGCGGGCGATCTGCGACCGCCGGCGTTCACATGGGTGGAGGTCGAACCCGGGTGCTGAAGAACGGCGCGGTGTTCGAGCAGGCTGGCGTCAATCACTCGCGGGTGACCGGCGACACCTTGCCGCCGTCCGCGACGGCGCAACGCCCGCAACTCGCCGGGCGCCAGTGGACCGCGTGCGGCGTGTCGCTGGTGATCCATCCGCGCAATCCGTACGTGCCGACCGCGCACGCCAATGCGCGCTACTTCGAAGCCGACAAGCAAGGCGAGGCGCCCGTGTGGTGGTTCGGCGGCGGCTTCGACCTGACGCCGTTCTATCCCTTCGACGAGGACTGCGCGTACTGGCACAGCGTAGCGCGCGACGCGTGCTCACCGTTCGGCGACGACGTGTACGCGAAGTACAAGAAATGGTGCGACGAGTATTTCTACCTGAAGCATCGTGACGAAAACCGTGGCATCGGCGGCCTGTTCTTCGACGATTTGAACCAATGGGGATTCGATCCCTGCCTCGCGTTCATGCAGGCAGTCGGCAACGGCTTCCTCGATGCCTACCTGCCGATCGTCGCGCGCCGCAAGGACACGCCGTACGGCGAACGCGAACGCGAGTTCCAGTTGTACCGCCGCGGCCGCTACGTGGAGTTCAACCTCGTCTACGACCGCGGCACGTTGTTCGGCCTGCAGTCGGGCGGCCGCACCGAGTCCATCCTCATGAGCCTGCCGCCGCGCGTGCGCTACGAATACGGTTATCAGCCCGAGCCCGGCAGCGCCGAAGCGCGGCTGGCGGAGTATCTGAAACCCCGGGAGTGGTTGTAGCCGTGCGATGGCCAGCAATCCTGGTTATGGCTCCGTCGCGTTCCACAGCGGTTGCGAAATGCCCATGCCTTTTTGTGGGAGCGGGCGGTGCCCACGACCGGTCTCGCCACAGACCGTTCTTGTCGCAATCTGTCCCATCCGTCGCGGCGATCCGCCGCTCCGACAGCCGTTGCTGACCGCATCACTGGAATTGCCGCACGGTGACCCCACGGTCACTTGACATCGTGGCGTCGCAAGAGCACCTCATCATCGTTGACAGGCGCGCGCGGAGGTACCGCCATGAACCGTCCGGTTTCGATTGCGTTGGCTGCCGCGGTTGTGGTCGCACTCGCGCCCGCCGCATGGGCGGCAGATGGGCAGTGAAGTCGGGACGCTCACGGCGCCCGATTACGGTTCGGGCGCGAGCGCGGGGACGCTTTCGGACAGCAACGTCAACACGCCGGAATCGGACGGCGGCCCCGGCCTCAAGTTTTTTGCCGACGGCGTGCAGGCGTACAAGAGGGGTGACTACGCCAACGCGATCCACATGTACAAGCTTGCAGCTTTCTGGGCGTACTCACCACGCGCGTACAACCTCGGCGTGATGTATTTCAAGGGCGAGGGCGTGCCGGAGAACCGTCCGTTGGGCGCGGCGTGGATGATCATCGCGGCGGAGCAGGGTGATCCGCAGTTCGTGGCGGCCCAGGATCAGATGGTCACCGTGCTGACCGACGCCCAGTTTGCCGAGACCGACAAGCTGTGGAGCGGATTGAAGGGGAAGTACGGCGGGAAGGTCGCGATGCGGCGCCCCAAGTGGCAGTGGGCATTGGCGAAATCGCGGAAAACGGGCTCGGGGGTGGGTGGGACCGCGGGCGAGCTCCCGGTCGGGGTGTTCGATACCGGGATCCATTCTGGGCCCCGGCCAGCCCAACAGGGGCTCGGCAGCGCCGCTTCCTTCCTGGGGAGTGGCTCGGTGAGCGGCTCGCTCGCCTATCGGCAGTTCCAGGAAAGCAACAATCCCTACAGCCCGATGTTCCTCGAGAAGAACCGCACGGGCAACGCGACGGTCGGGCCGCTGCAGACGATCAAGGCCAGTCGACCTTCGAGCGTGAACGCGGTGAAGCCTGCTGCCGCTTCGTCGTCGAGTGGCGGGTAGGAGCGCGCCTGCGCGCGACCCGATCCTCGAGGGCAGGCCGACGGAGCGCGGCGCGGACGCGGTCACAACGCCGCGATTGGCCGTGGTGCCCGAACCGCCTTAACCCGAATGGCACTTACTTTGTCTCCCATGCGCGGCCATGTTTTTCGACTTGTTGGCGCGCCTGGGTGCGCGGGATCTTCAACCAACGATACGGTTTGGGCCTTCGCTTTCGCATGCGCGGTTCAAGACG
>JBOHYX010000389.1:0-2697 GCA_050738115.1 Rhodanobacteraceae bacterium | reverse complement strand
AGATGGAGAACGGCGCCAAATGGGTGGACGAGCCCGGCGCCAACCACGAGGAGCAGGTCATCAAGGACCAGCTGAAGCAGACCCGTACCGAACGGCCCGGCTTCTGGAAGAAGGTCGCCTCGGAATGGCGCGGCGTGTCGGAGGAAACCACGACCGGCGTGCACCGCCTGTACCAGCTCGCCGAACGCGGCAAGCTGCTGGTGCCCGCGATCAACGTCAACGATTCGGTCACCAAGAGCAAGTTCGACAATCTCTACGGCTGCCGCGAATCACTCGCCGACGGCATCAAGCGTGCGACCGACCTCATGGTCGCGGGCAAGGTCGCGGTGGTGTGCGGCTACGGCGACGTCGGCAAGGGCTGCGCGCACTCGCTGAAGGGGTTCGGCGCGCGCGTGATCGTCACCGAGATCGATCCGATCTGCGCACTGCAGGCGGCGATGGAAGGCTTCGAGGTCGCGACGGTCGAGGACACGCTGGGCGAAGCCGAAATCTACGTGACCACCACCGGCAACCGCGACGTGATCACGCTCGAGCACATGGCGAAGATGAAGAACCACGCGCTGGTCTGCAACATCGGCCACTTCGACAACGAAATCCAGGTCGAGCGCCTGCAAAAGACCGCCGAGCGCGAAAACATCAAGCCACAGGTCGACCTCTACACCTTCCCCGACGGCCACTCGATCTACCTCCTGGCCGAGGGGCGCCTCGTGAACCTCGGCTGCGCGCACGGCCATCCGTCGTTCGTGATGTCGAACTCGTTCTCCAACCAGACGCTCGCGCAGATCGACCTGTGGACCCACAAGGACGAGTACGAGAAGACCGTGTATCGCCTGCCCAAGAAGCTGGACGAGGAAGTCGCGCGCCTGCATCTCGAGCAAATCGGCGTGAAACTCACGAAGATGACGGCGGCGCAAGCCGACTACCTCGGCGTGCCGGTCGAGGGGCCGTACAAGGCCGAGCATTATCGGTACTGAGCGAACTGCGCAAGCTCCGGCACGTACGGCGCGTAATGCCGCCATCGGCCCACGGACGTGGTGTACACCGGCTGGCGTGCCTGCCACACGCTCGCGGATTGCACGGGGGCCGCGTCATCGCGAGGAGCGCCGGCTGCGTGGAAGGGGGCGTCGATGAACCGGCACAATTCGGCGAGGGTGCCATCGGGATCGCGCACCAGCGCTTCGTAGTCAAGCTCGTGGATCGGGACCGGCACGGCCTGCTTCCAGTGCGCCATCAACGCATCGTGCCCGGTCAGGAACGCGGCGATGTCGTCGACGTCGTAGGCGAACGCAAGGTCAGGATGGGCAAAATCCTGGCTCCACAGCGATAGCGCGGTGTCGCGACGGTCGCGCCGCAAATGGATGATCCGCGCCTGCGGAAACATCGCCGCTGCGACGTGCAGGTAGCGGAAGTTCATGGGGTCCTGGTCGAGGTACCAGCGCGCGGGCGGATCGTCCTGCACGGCGAGCTTTCGGTACAACTCCGCGGCTTCGGCGAGTGCCGACCGGTTGCCGAGGTGACCGCCGGCGACGAGGTGCTCCGCGATGAACCGCAACGTGCGCAGCTCGCCGCGATCGCGCGCACCGGAAGCGCGAGCCAGCAGGGTCGCAGTCAGGGTCGTGCCGGTCCGCGGCACGCCGACGACGAAAACCGGCACGAAATCGTGACGTGCGGTGGCGCCTGAAGCCCCCACCGACTCGCCTCGCCGTGCAGCCACGAAACTCCGCCATGCGCAGGCGGACCACGGCCACGTCGCATGCACGAATCCGTTGGCCTGCCGCAGAGTCGCCGATGCCGCGGCGTACTCGGCAAGATCACCCTGCGCTTTCGCCAGCGCGAAGCCGGCCGACGCGCGCGAGCGCGGCGAATGCTGCGCGTCCGCGAAGTGCCGTGCAAAACGCGCGATGTCCGGATCGGCCGGATCGTCGTAGCGCCGCGTATTGGCAAGCGCGCCCAGCACGTGCTGCCGCTCGAGGTCGACGCCGGCGTCGAGCGCCGCGAGATAGCGCACGCGGGCGGCTCCGAAATCGCCGGCCTCGCGCGCCACGTTGCCCGCCAGCACGAGCAACTCGGGCGGCAGCGGGCTGCGCGCGAGAGCACCTGCACAAATGCGTGCGGCCACGGCGTGGCGATCACACTGCCGCGCGAACGTGGCCGCGCGCAGGCTCATCGCCGGTTCGAACCCGTTCGCCGCACACACGTCCAGCAAGGATTCCGCGGCGGCACGAAGGCGGCCCTGGCTCTGCAACACCCGCGCCAGCAGCATCGCGGCGTCCTCGCGCGCCGGTGCGCCTGCCACCGCCGCCCGCGCGAACGTCTCCGCCCGCTCCACTTCGTTGCGTTCAAACAAGGCGGCCGCCTCGGCAAGCTGGCGGTCCGTGGCGGCGACGTCGCCGTGCATGCTGGCGTCCGTGGCAAGTACATCCTTATCATAACCAGCCATCCCGCAATGCCCGACCGCCGATGAGCCATCCTGCCGCCACCGTGCCCCGCGGCACTCCCGCGACCGCTCCGCGCCTGCATGGTCTCGACGAAACCGCCGTGCGGCAGGTCGTTGCGACAGCACAAGCGCTTGGCATGGGCCGCCCGGACCAAGCCGAAGCGCAGCTTCGCCCGGCCCTGCGCAGTCACCCCGATCACCCCGAAGTCCTGCGCCTGCACGCAGGCATCCTGAGCCTGCGCGGCAGGCACGCGGACGCA
>JBOHYX010000388.1:0-2700 GCA_050738115.1 Rhodanobacteraceae bacterium | reverse complement strand
TCAGGGCGTCGTGGGTGGCAACGTGCTCGAGCCTGCGGCGGCTGGCCTCGGCGACGGAGGTGTCGCTGAACACCGCAACGAAGTACCGCACGCGCTGATTGGCGTCGCGGATCGCCGTGATGCCGACCTTTTCGGAATACTGGCTGCCGTCGGCGCGCTGGCTTCGTACATCACCCGACCAGTGCGCCGATTTCTCGATCCCCCTCCACATCGCGGCCGGCAGCGGCGCGCCATCGGCGCCAATGCGCGTCTCGCCCAGGTACATGCCCAGCAGCCTTTCCTGCGCAAACCCGGTCAACTGCGTTGCAGCCGGGTTGGCCGATACCACGCGCCAATGCGTGTCGGTAATGATCACGCCCTCCGCGATGCTGGCCAACGCCTCGGCAGCCGTTTGTATTTCGCGCTCGCGTTCCGCGCGTGCCGACATGTCATGGATGATGGCCTGGCGGATCATCTGCCCATCGAGCGCAATCAGGTGGCTCTGGATCTCGACGGGCCGGGTGATTCCATCGCAATCGCACAGCTCGTTGTCGTCCCGGAGCTCCCCCCGGGGAGCTTCACGCGCAAACAAGCTTGCATATTGACCGCCGCGCAGCTCCTGCGGATCGAGCCCCGTCCATGCCCCAGCCGCAGGGTTGGCGTCGATGATGCGACCACTCGCTTCGTCCACCATGACGATCGCATCCGCCGTGTCATCGAACAGTCGGCGGTAGCGCTCCTGGTCACCGCGGATGGCAGTGAGTACCCGGCGTGCGATCCACCCCCACACCAGCAACGCAGCGAATACGAAAAACGCGACGCCCGCGGATACCACCCTCGCGAACACCACCGAAGCGGTGGCAAGGGTCATGGAAAACTCGTTGGTAGTCTGCTGTACGGATTGGTTGATCTCGCTGATGCGACGGAGCTGACCGGCGATTTTCGAATGGTCCACGTGGTGCGTTGAATATTGGCGATGCAGGCTGGGGGCGATCTCACCCAGTTCGGCAATGAACGCGTCGCTCGCATGCCACTCCCTCAGCGCGGTCGCCATGTACGGCGCATCCGAGAAGTGGTGGAAGAGGAAAATGATGCTGGGGATCGCCACCGGCAGCATGTAAGCCCGGTGCAGGGTGGTGACCACGTGCTGATAATTGAAATGTCCGGACAGAACCTGGTCGCGCGCCGAGTTGTAGGCCGTCACCACGGCATAGTTGCGTTGGAAATCGGCATAGTCGGCCTCGTTGCCGCTGCCGGCATACGCCAACAGGTCGAAGGTCGCCCGGTTCTGGGCCTTCGACCACATGCTTTCGCCGTTGAGTGCCCCCGCGAGGGCAGTCTGCCCCTGCAGGGCAGCCCACATGAAAAACAGTATGACCGCCACGATGGCGGCAAGCGCATACCCAAGCGGCAACAGCCGCTTGAACTTCGAGTTCGGTCGGAGCAGAGGCAGGTTCCCGCGCACAGGCTGGAGTTACATCTCATAAAGAATCGCATTATCGCGAAGCATTTTGTGTGCCAGCTCTGGCAGCCGCGCGCGGAGGGCAGGCCTCGGGCGTCATTCGTCGGGCGGCGGCAGGAGCCACAATGGGTTTCCCCGGCGAGAAACTCGGGAGCAAGTTGTGCTCGTTGGCCCACAAGTGGTGCGGTGGATGTGCGCTGCTGTACAAATCAGGCTGCTCGACAGCGGACCGTCACGACAGTCAGGGGTCGAATCCGGTCAGTCGCCAGGCGGACCGCGACGCGCGACGAAGGCCAACATCGGCACGGAGGTCGGCAACGATGCGGACAGGCGATCGGCCGGACCAGGATTCTCGTCACGTCAACACCTCGCCGCGACATAAACCGCGGACGGCGCTCCCTCAAGTGAACAGCGCGGCCTCGAACATCAATCCCGGCCCGAAGCCCATGGCCACGATCGGGCCGGCCGTTTCCCGCGCACGCATGCGCTCGAGGATGAACAGCACCGTCGCCGAAGACATGTTGCCGTGTTCGGCAAGCACCGCGCGCGAGACGTTGCCGGCTTCGGGCGGGACGCGCAGCGAATCGATCGCGGCGTGGATGATCTCCGGTCCGCCCGGATGGATCGCCCACTGCGCAATGTCATCGATCCCGAGGCCGTGCGGCGCGAGCCACGCTTCCAGCCATCCCCGCAGCGACGCGCGGATGCGCCGCGGCACCTCGGCCGTCAGGCCCATTTCGAAGCCGTGGTCGCCGATGCGCCAGGTCATCGCGTCGGCGGAGTCGCGCGTGAGCAGGCTCGCGGTATCCCGCAACTGCAGGCCGGCTCCGCCCCCCGGCCCCAGGATCACTGCAGCGGCGCCGTCGGCAAACAGCGCATTGGCGATCACCCGCTGCCGATTGAAGCCGTACGCAAAGTGCAGCGTGCACAACTCGATGCAGCACAGCAGCACGCGCGCACCCGGGCGGCTGTGCGCCAGCGCCGCCGCGGTACGCAAGCCATTGAGCGCGCCGTGGCAGCCCATGAAGCCCAGGTTTGCGCGACCGACATCACGCACCAGGCCGAGCCGTTCGATCAGCTCGGCATCGAGACCGGGCGAAAACAGGCCCGTGCACGACACCGTGACGAGGTGCGTGATGCCAGTGCGCGCGACATTGGTATTCGCAAACGCGGCATCGCAGGCCCGCGCAGCAAGTGCGCCCGCATCGCGCTCGTAACGGGCCAGCCGCACCGCCGTGGTCGGGCCGCCATCGTCGGCG
>JBOHYX010000387.1:0-2703 GCA_050738115.1 Rhodanobacteraceae bacterium | reverse complement strand
CGCGTTGGAACCGCTGCTCGCGATGCAGCAGGCATGAGCGAGCCTCGGCTCGACCTGCGCCAGGTCCGTCGCGCCTTCGGACGCGCGGCGGCGACCAGCGACCAGCACGACGCGCTGGCCCGCGAAGCCGCGGCGCGCCTGATGGACAGCCTCGATTACTACGACGGCAAGCCCGAGCGCGTGCTCGACGTCGGCTGCGGCACCGGCCGCGGCGCGGCGGCCCTCCGGAAACGCTGGCGGCGCGCCGACGTGATCGCGCTGGACCTATCGCTGCCGATGCTGCGCCAGGCGCGCGGCCGTTCGGGCTGGTCGAAGCCATTCGCGCGCGTATGCGCGGACGGCCAGGCGCTGCCATTCCCGGATCGCAGCGTGGACGTCGTGTATTCGAACCTGTGCCTGCCGTGGTGCGAAACGCCGCGGACTTTCCTGAAGGAGGTCAGGCGCGTCCTGCAGCCCGGCGGGTTCATGGTCGCCTCCAGCCTCGGGCCCGACACGTTGTCGGAACTGCGCGCGGCATGGGCGCAAGCGGATCCGGACCGCACGCACGTCGGAGACTTCCTCGACATGCACGACCTCGGCGATGCGACGCTTGCCGCGGGCTTCAAGAACCCGGTGCTCGATGCCGACCGCGTCACGCTCGAATACGCCGACGTGCGCGGGCTGCTGGCCGACCTCAAGGGCCTCGGAATCACCCACGCCGACCACGGGCGCGCGCGCGGCCTGACCGGCAAGGCGCGCTTCAAGGCCATGCTGGATGCGTACGAACTCCACCGTCGCGAGGGCCGGATCCCCGCGACGTGGGAAGTCGTGACGATGCACGCGTGGGGGCCTCCCGAGGATTTCCTGCCACGCTACGGCGGCCGCGAAACGCCGTTCGAGGTCATCCAGTGGGCCGAGCGGCCACCGCGCCGCCGGCCCTGACGGGCCCGCGATCCGCGAAAATGCACATTTCCCTCCACGGACCGCGCACACCGTGAGCGCTTCACGTTCCGATCGAGCCGCCGGAATCGGCCTCGTGGTCCTGACCGTCATCTGGAGCTTCGGCTGGATGACGATGAAGGTCGCGACCCGCTACGCGGGCCCCTTCACCTTCAGTGCCGAACGCTGGATCGTCGCGACCGTGGTGTTGTTTGCATGGATGGCGCTGCGCCGCCAGTCGCTGCGGCCGCCGCCGTGGGGTCCGACGATCCTGATCGGCCTGACCCAGACCATGTCCTTCCAGGCGCTTTCGCAGTTGGCGCTGATGACGGGCGGGGCGGGCAAGGTCGCACTGCTCGCCTACACGATGCC
This sequence comes from Rhodanobacteraceae bacterium, assembly GCA_050738115.1. GTDB lineage: Bacteria > Pseudomonadota > Gammaproteobacteria > Xanthomonadales > Rhodanobacteraceae > 66-474. The sequence goes on along the minus strand of JBOHYX010000387.1, from coordinate 1,413 downwards.
GTTCTGGATGGTGCCGCTCGCCTGGTGGTGGCTGCGCGATCCACCCGGTCCGCGGCGCCTCGCGTGCAGCGCGATCGCCGCCGCCGGATTCGTGTGCGTCATCGAGCCGTGGCGACCGCTGGGCGCGCCGCTCGGCATTGCGCTCGCCATCGCGGGCGGCCTCGCCTGGGCTATCGGCGCGGTGCTCTCCAAGCGCGTCTTCCAGCAGCATCCCGAGGTCGGTCCGTTGCAGCTCAACGCGTGGCAGATGCTCATCGGCGCGCTGGGATCGAGCGTGCTGATGCTGGCCATCCCCGGGCCGGCGACGCACTGGACGTTCGCGTACGGAGGGGCGCTGTTCTACAACGGCGTGCTGTCCTCGGCCGTCGGCTGGACGTTGTGGGCGTTCGTCGTGCAGCGCCTGCCGGCGCACGTTGCGGGCCTGACCAGCCTCGCGGTGCCGGTGCTGGTGGTGTTGCTGGCGTGGGGACTCATGGGCGAGAACCCGTCCGGTGCGGAATGGATCGGCGTGGTGCTGATCAGCGTGGCGCTGCTGGGGCTGAACCTGTGGGTGCGCTGGCATCATCCGGAACCCGCCGCACCGCCGCAGTGACGCGCGCACGCAGAGGCCGTGAAGTCCCGGCCGTCGCGGGCAGGTCTCGACGCGTTCAGGTGCGCGTGCCAGCATAGATGGCTTTGGGATCCGGCGGCACGCTTCTCGCATGACCGGGATGGTCCTTTTCGGCTTATCAACAAGGAATCGCAATGACTCAAGCTGCATTGCCGCGCACGGACGCGATCCGCATCGCGGTCATTGGCCTCGGCTACGTCGGTTTGCCGCTCGCGGTCGGGTTCGGCCGCCAGTTTCCGACGCTCGGTTTCGACATCAAGCGCGAGCGCATCGACGAACTTCGCCAGCACCGCGATCACACGCTGGAGGTGTCGTCCGAGGAACTGAAGGGCGCCAACCAGCTCACCTTCAGCCACGACGCGGAAGACCTGAAAAAGTGCAACGTCTTCATCGTCAGCGTGCCGACCCCGATCGGCCGCGCCAAGCGGCCCGACCTCACACCGCTCAAGGGCGCGAGCCACATCGCCGGCAAGGCCATCGGCAAGGGCGACATCGTGATCTTCGAATCGACGGTGTACCCGGGCGCGACCGAGGAAGTGTGCGTGCCGATCATCGAGCGCGAATCGGGCCTGAAGTTCAACGTGGATTTCTACGCGGGCTACAGCCCCGAGCGCATCAATCCCGGCGACAAGCAGCACCGCCTCGCGACGATCCGCAAGGTCACCTCGGGGTCGACGCCGGACGCCGCCGAATTCGTCGATGCGCTGTACCGGCGCGTGGTCACGGCCGGCACCCACAAGGCGTCCAGCATCAAGGTGGCCGAGGCCGCCAAGGTGATCGAGAACACCCAGCGCGACCTCAAC
>JBOHYX010000386.1:0-2714 GCA_050738115.1 Rhodanobacteraceae bacterium | reverse complement strand
GCACGATGATGCTGATGCGGCGATTGATCGGGTCGCGCGGGTCGGCCTTGTCCAGCGGCACCACGGCGGCAAGTCCGACTACCTCGGCGATCTTGTCTTCGTCCAGTCCACCAGCCACCAGTGCGCGGCGCGCCGCGTTGGCGCGATCGGCGGACAGCTCCCAGTTGCTGTAGCCGTGATCGTTGCTGTAGGGCGCGTCGTCGGTGTGGCCGCTGATGGTGATGCGGTTGGGCACCTTGTTGATGAACTTCGCCAACTCTTCGAGGATGGCGCTCGTGTAGTCCTTGAGGCGTGCGCGCCCCAGATCGAACATCGGCCGGTTGAGCTTGTCCACGATCTGGATGCGCAGGCCCTCGGGGGTGATGTCCAGCAGCAACTGGTCCTTGTACGGCGCCAGCGCCTGGCTGTTCTGGATCGCGGCGTTCAACTGGACCTTCAATTCTTCCAGCCGCTTGCGGTCAAGCTCGCGCGCGTGTTCGTCGATTTCCTCTTTCGACGCCGCGCCGACCGGCCCGTTGTGGCGGTCCTTGCCCGGGCCGTGCGAGAGGTCCATCGCGCCACCCAGCTTGATCATGGAATCGCTGGCGCCGCTGGGACCGTCCTTGCCGGGCGGCGCGACGGTCGCCGTGCCCGGCGTGGCGCTCGGGTTGCGGAAGTACGCGGCGATCGCCGCCTTCTGCTCGCGCGTGCCGACGCCGATGATCCACATCACCAGGAAGAACGCCATCATTGCGGTCACGAAGTCGGCGTAGGCAACCTTCCACGCGCCGCCGTGGTGGCCGTGGCCGCCCTTGCTGACGCGCTTGATGATGATCGGCGCGGCGGCCTTGTCTCCGCTCATGCGCCGGCTCCGGCGCGGGCTCCCTTCAGGTGTTCTTCGAGATCCTGGAACTTCGGACGCGAGTGCGAAGACAGCACCTTGCGCGCAAACTCCACCGCAACCTTGGGGTTGTAGCCGCGCAGGCTGGCGAGCAGCGCCACCTTGACGCATTCGAAAGCCTTGCCGTCCTCGCGCGCGCGGGCTTCCATCGCCGCGGCCAGCGGGCCGATGAACCCGTAGCAGAGCAGGATGCCGAGGAACGTGCCGACCAGCGCGCCGGCAATGTGCGCGCCGATCTTGGAGGTGTCACCGGTGAGGTTGGACATGGTCGTCACGATGCCGAGCACCGCGGCGACGATCCCGAAGCCGGGCAGGGCGTCGGCCATCTTCGCCACCGCCTGCGCCGGCGCCTCGGCCTCGGCATGGTGGTTTTCGACTTCGGCATCGAGCAGCGCCTCCAGTTCGTGCGGCTCCATGTTGCCGCCGACGATCAGGCGCAGGCAGTCGGTAATGAACTCGACGAGGCAGTGTTCGCGCAGCAGGCGCGGGTACGCGGAAAACACCGGGCTCGACTGTGGGTCCTCGATGTGCTGCTCCAGCGCCAGGACGCCCTGCTTCCGCATCACCGCGAAGATGTCGTACAGCAGCGAGAGCAGGTCGACGTAGTCCTGCTGGCGGTAGGTTGGCCCTTTCACCAACGATCCGACCTCTTTCAGCGCCGCCTTGACCACCTTGGCGGGATTGGAAGTCAGGAATGCGCCGAGCGCACCGCCGAAGATGATCATCACCTCATACGGCTGCCACAGCGCCATGATTTGCCCGTGCGACATGACGTAGCCGCCCATCACACAGCAGATCACGATCAACGTTCCCACCAAAACCAACATGTGCGACTCCGGGCGCGGCAGCATGAAATCCCGCTGCTTCCGTCGTTGTCGGCCGCCGGAGGGAAAAGTTGAGACTGTCATCCCGGCAAGGCCGGGATCCATGGTCGCTGTGATGAAGCAAAGTCAAAATGGATCCCGGCCTTCGCCGGGATGACGACCCTGAAGAACGCTCCAATGAGACGTGATCAGGAGAATCCAAAGGCAGCCCAAAGAAGAAAGGGCACTTGTTGGGGCCGCCGGAAGCCGCGAACCTGAATCACGAGATGGTCGCGGCCGCAACGGCGCACGCCATCGCTTATAGTTGCGGCTTGCGCGCTCCAGGCGAGTTGCGGAAACCTGCAATAGGACGGTCAGCGAATGAAAATGCCGCGGCATGAATAACGTCATGAACTTCATCCCGGTCGGGCCGGCATGGCTCGATCCGGTGGTCGTGCTGGTGTGCGCTGCCATCGTTGGCTGGCTGGTCTACTGGGTCCTGTTTGCGATCATCAGCCGGTTTGCCGGTGGCCGCTTCGCATCCGTCGCCGGCGCGGTTGTGCACAACTTCCGCGCGCCGTCGCGCTGGCTGTTTCCACTGCTTGGGGTCCTGCTTGCGCTGTCCGTGTTGCCGCACCCCGGCAAGGTGGCCGGCCCGATCGGCCATGCGATCGCACTGGTCCTGATTGCGATCGGGGCATGGTTGGTAATCAGGCTGATCGACGCGATGGGCGACATCCTGACCGCACGCTACGACGTGAGCGTGTCCGACAACCTCGAGGCGCGCAAGATCCGCACACAGTTTCAGGTCCTGCGGCGGATCGGTGCCGTGTTCCTGACCGTGCTGGCGATCGGCGCGATGCTGATGACGTTCAAGGACATCAAGGCGCTGGGCGCGACGGTATTCGCCTCGGCCGGCGCGGCGGGTATCGTGGTTGGCCTCGCGGCCCGCCCGGTGCTGACCAACTGGCTGGCCGGCATCCAGATCGCATTGACCCAGCCCATCCGGCTGGAAGATTCGGTGATCGTGG
>JBOHYX010000385.1:0-2744 GCA_050738115.1 Rhodanobacteraceae bacterium | reverse complement strand
GCCGCAGGTCTTCGATGCAGGTGATGGGTGGCATCATCGTCACGTTCTGGTGTGGAGTGAGAGTAGGTTGGGGTGAGCGGCTTCAGGCGAACCCCAACGCAATCTCGCCGCAATGTTGGGGTTCACCGGATGGAACTCGGCTCACCCCAACCTACGCTCGTTTCGATTCCAGGTCAGCCCATTTCGAGCCAACCAATAGGGGTCGTGCTCCAGCGGATCGGGCCGCTCGGCCCAACGCTTGTAGGTCCACTGATACTGCGGGAACGCCCGCTCGACGCACTGCTCGACCCCGCGGTTGAGCGCCGCGCAGGCCACGCGCAGGTCCGCATCGGCGACGCCGTCCGGCGCCGGCACGATGTGGATGACGTAGCCGGCGCCCCGCGGCAGCCGTTCGGCGAACGCGAACAGCACCGGCGCGCCGGTGCGCCGCGCGATACGCGGCAACAGCACCATGGTGTTGGCTTCCGTGCCGAAGAACGGCGCGAACTGGCCTTCGCCGCGCTTGGGTTGCTGGTCGGGCAGGATTCCGATGACACCGCCCGCGGCGAGGCGCTTGTACAGGACGCGGACACCCGCGCCTTCGGCGCGCACCTGCACGGCCTCGAGGTCGCCGCGCGCGCGCACCAGCAGCGCCTCCCATGCCGGGTTCCGTGGCGGGGCATACAGGATCGCGATCGGCGCGCGGGCGCACAGCCAATAGTTCAGCAGTTCCCAGCAGCCGAGATGCGGGGCGGCGATGATCAGGCCGCGGCCGCTGCGCAGGGCCGCCTCAAAATGCTCGAGGCCGTCCACCCTGCGCACGAGCTCCAGCGCGCGCCGCGCGCCGCGTCCCCACACCGCGGCCGCTTCCGTCACGGCATGCCCGGTTTCGGCGAGGCACTCGCGCACCAGCGCGCCACGCGCGGCGCCATCGAGCTCGGGATGCACGATGCGCATGTTGACTTCCGTGTGCACGCGCTCACGCGCGCGGCGGCGCCACGCCAACAGCCGGCCGAGTGCGCTGCCGGCGGCGTACAGCGCGGGCAGCGGCAGCACACCCATTGCCCGCAGCAGCCACCAGGTCGCGCGTACGTACCAGCGCATCACGTGCGCACGCCCGCCGCGATGTAAGCCTCATCGCCGAGGTTGCTGCCGGCGCGCGCCTTGAAACGCTTGTAGTTCCACTGGTACTGGGTGAATGCCTCGCACACGCACGCCTCGATGGCCGCGTTCATGGCGGTACACGCGATGACCGGATCCGGATCGGCCAGCGCCGCGGGCGGCTCGCGGAAATGCACGCGGAAGCCCGACGGCACGCGTTCCACGAAGAGCATCAACACGCGCGCACCGGTGCGCCGGGCAAGCCGCGGAAGCAGGGTCATCGTGAGCGCCGGCACGCCGAAGAACGGCGCGACCACACTGCCCGCGCGCGGCACGTGGTCGGGCATGATCGACACCACGCCACCGCCGCGCAGATGCCGGAACACCCGCCGCACGCCCGAATCATCGATCGCAAACTGGAGGCTGGCGCCACCCTCGCGCAGGCGCAGCAGCAGGGCTTCGGCCTGCGGATAACGTGGCCGCGCGTAGAAGGTGGCGAACGGCGTGTACGCGCCGACCCAGTAGTTGGCGACTTCCCAACTGCCGAGGTGCGGCGCGCAGAGGATCAGGCCGCGCCTCGACGCGATCGCGGCGTCGAAAAGCGGCCGCCCGCGCACCTCGCGCACCTTGGCAAGCGCGCGGCGCGGGTGCGTCCAGATGCCGAACCCCTCGATGAGCGCAACGCCGGTTTCGCGCGCGCACGCGCGCGCGAGGCGACGGCGCGCCGCAGCGTCCAGCTCCGGACACACCAGCGCAAGGTTGGCCTCGACGATCCGCCGCTTGCGGTTGCCGGTCACCCAGAACAGCCATCCGAGCGCCACGCCCAGCGCGCGGAACCAGCGCAACGGCAGCCGCGCGGCGAGCCACATCAGGCCGTAAAGGAGCTTGGTGTACCAGCGCATCGCGGGAGTGTAGGAGCGCGCCTGCGCGCGATGGAAGGCGCCGCCCGAAGCGCCCGGCCCGTGGTCGCCGGCAAGCCGGCTCCTACAGTGCTACCTTCCCGGACGCCAATGGTCTCCCTCCTCCAACGCGTCACCTCGGCCTCCGTCACGGTCGATGGCGAAACCGTGGGCGCGATCGACGCCGGCCTGCTGGTGCTGGTGGCGGTCGAACCGGGCGACGGCGAGCGCGAGACGGCGCGGATGTGCGACCGGCTGCTGGGCTATCGCGTGTTCGGCGATGCCGAAGGCCGGATGAACCGCTCGCTGCGCGACACCGGCGGCGGGCTGCTGCTGGTGCCGCAGTTCACGCTGGCCGCCGACACCCGCAAGGGCATGCGGCCCAGTTTCGACACGGCTGCCGCGCCCGAGGCGGGGCGGCGCTGGTTCGACCGGCTGGTCGAGCTCGCGCGGGCCGCACAACCGGGGGTTGCAACCGGCCGCTTCGGTGCCCATATGCAGGTGCGGCTTGTCAACGACGGCCCGGTGAGTTTCATTTTGAGAAGTTGATCGTGCGGAATCCTGTCTGGACCGTCCCACGTCGAACCGGCTGCCGTCGAATCATGGGTTCGAAAGATTCGATCGAACGGCGATCAGGGATGATCGCACACCTTTGGATCGATTCTTGCATAGCCCGCGCGCCCTAGATGCTTGTCCCGTCTCGCTTTTTTCGGCCTTGATGCTGGCCGGAAAGCCTCCATTTTGATATACTAGCTGGTCTTGTTG
>JBOHYX010000384.1:0-2793 GCA_050738115.1 Rhodanobacteraceae bacterium | reverse complement strand
CGAATACCGATTCGTGCCGGGCGATCCCGCCGACGGCGTGACGCTCCAGGTACCGCTGGCGCTGCTCAATGCGGTTCCCGCGGCGCACTGCGAATGGCTGGTGCCCGGCCTGTTGGCGGACAAGGTCACATCGCTGATCCGCAGTCTGCCCAAGTCGCTGCGGCGCCATTTCGTGCCCGCGCCCGAGTTCGCACGGGCGTTCGTGGAGGCGGAGGCGCCGCGTGACGAAGCGTTGGCCGGGGCGCTCGCGGCGTTCCTGGAGCGGCTGACGGGTGTCGGGATCGATGCCGCCGCATTCGGTGATGAAACGGTGCCGGTGCACCTCAGGATGCGGTTCGATGTTCGTGACGAGCAAGGACGAACCCTGGCGGCAGGCCGCGACCTTGCCGCGTTGCGCGACGAGTACGGAGCGCGCGCGCGCGAAGCGTTTGCGCGCGGCGCGGCAAGCGACATGGCGCGCGAAGACGTCCGTGAATGGGATTTCGACGACATTCCCGCCGGGACGCGTGTCGGCGGCGCGCCCGCCTATCCGGCGCTGGTCGACCTTGGCGGGGCTGTTACGCTCCGGGTATTCGAGAATCGGGATGAGGCGAACGCCGCGCACTGCAAGGGCGTCGAGCGGTTGCTGCGGATTTTACTTGCGTCCGAGTTCCGGCGCGCGCAGAAGCAGTTGCCGCTGAAGCCGAGACTCGCGGTGGCGTTCGCGCCGCACGGCCGCGCGGACCCGTTGCGCGAGGACATCGTGGAGGGCGCTTTTCGCGACCTGTTGCGCGAACAGGATCCCGACGTGCGTGACCGCGACGCATGGCAGGCGCTGCTGGAGACCATCTCGCGGGGGCTGTTCAAGACGGCGATGCAACGCTTGCATGCCGCCGAACCGATCCTCGCGGCGCTGTCGGACCTGCAACCGTGGTTGAAGCCCGCAATCAGGGGCCAGGCCGCGGCGAGCTACGCCGACCTGCGCGGCCAGCTCGATGCGCTGCTCGCACCCGGATTCCTGCGCGATCTCCCGCTGGCGCGACTTGCGTATTTCCCGCGGTACCTGAAGGCGATGCGCCTGCGCGTGGAGAAGCTGCGCAGCGATCCGGCGCGCGATCATGCGCGCATGCAGCAGGTCCTGCCGTACTGGCGCGCGGTGCTGGATGCGCGCGCGGGCGGCGGCGGAGCCGAAGGATTGGAGGCGCTGCGCTGGCTCGTCGAGGAATGGCGGGTGTCGGTGTTCGCGCAGGAATTGAAGACGGCGGAACCCGTGTCCGGCAAGCGCATGGCAGCCGCGTTGCGCGCGGTGGAAGCGCGCTGACGGTCGTGCGTGCGCGGAAGATGCGGCGCGCCGCGCACTCATCCAATGGGTAGGTTGGGGTAAGCGCTCTTTGCGAACCCCAACAACGGGCCCAACGACGTTGGGGTTCGTCCGGAGGAGCACGGACTCACCCCAACCTGCGCGGGCTGTGGGAGCGGCGGGTCGCCGCGACAGGTGCGCGTGATCCCGGCTTACGTTCCACCGCCGCCGGGTTCGCCGCCGCCGCGGCCCGCGGATCAGGATTGACCGCGGGCACGGATCGAAGTGGTGCCGGCGGAATCACCCGGAATTCGCCGGTGACATCGATCTCGTCTACACCGCCTGCCTCACGCGAGCGGCAAGCGCAGCCGAACCTCCAACCCTCCACCTTCGGCATTGCGTGCGTCGATGCTGCCGCCGTGCACGTGCACCACGCGCTGCACGATGGTCAGACCGAGTCCGTGGCCCTCCGCGCGCTTCGCATTGCTGCCGCGATAGAACGGCCGGAACAGCAGCGCCAATTCCTCCGCGGGTACGCCGGGGCCATGGTCGCGCAGCGAGAGCTCGGCGGCTTGCGTGTCCGTATGCAGGATGACTTCAATCAGATCGCCTTCGGGACTGAACTTGATCGCGTTGGCCAACAAATTGTCCAGCGCGCGATCCAGCAGCATGGCATTGCCGGAGACCATCGCCGAGTCGACGCTGGTCAGGCGGAATTCGACGTGGCGCGCGTCTGCTTTCAACCGGGATTGCGCCAGGCACTCCCGCACGAGGTCTGCGAGATCCAGGCGCTCGCGTTCGATACCGGGCAAGCCGCTTTCCATGCGCGACAGCGTCAACATGTCGCCCAACGTGCGGTCGAGTCGGGTGATTTCCTGTTCGGCTTGCCCGAAGTAGCGCGCGGCGTCGGTGTCGGTGCTGCTGCCACGGGCAAGGTCCAGGATCAGTTGCAGTCGCGCCAGCGGCGAGCGCAGCTCGTGCGAGAGATCCTGCAGCACGCCACGATCGTGCGCGACGAGCGCCTCGATCCGCTCCGCCATCGTGTCGAAGTCGCGGGCGAGCTCGGCCAGCTCGTAATGGGCCATGCGGCCTTGTTTGCCGACCCGGGTGGAAAGCTCGCCGTCGGCCATGCTTTGGGTAGCGCGGCGCAGGGCCTCGACCGGTCGCGCCACGCTGCGCGCCACCCACCAACCGACCAGCCCGATGAACAGCAGCGACAACAGCAACTGGATGGCGAACAGGATCGTTCCAAATTCATGGGGCCGCAGGCGCAGGCGCGAATGGCTCAACGCCAGCAGTTGCCGCGATTGACCATCCTGGCCGGTGATCTGCTGCACGGCGACGTACAGCCCGGGCCGAAGCCGCACCACGACGTTGCGCCCGGACGCCAGCCATTCGGGCAGTTGTGCCCTCAGCGCCTGCGGGTACAAGTGGATCGGATACAGCGGCCGGCCATGCTCGAACAAGGTGGCATCAATCCCTTGCTGACGCTGCTGCGCGACCCAGGCGGCAAG
>JBOHYX010000383.1:0-2794 GCA_050738115.1 Rhodanobacteraceae bacterium | reverse complement strand
GATGCCGCTCATGCCGGCGCCACCGATGCCGATAAAATGCACGCGCCGGAAGCTCTGCATGATGTCGCCGTGCGGCGGGAGGCGATGCGGCGTCATGCGGCCACCTCGAGGCAGCGTTGCGCGATCACTTCGGCGGCGTCCGGTTTCGCCAGCGTGCGCGCCGCGTTCGCCATCGCGAGGCGGCGCTCCGCGTCGCGCAACAGCCGTTCCAGCTTGCCGGCGAACCGCGACGCATCGAAGTCGCGGTCCTGGACCAGTTCGGCCGCCCCCGCCGCGACAAAACCTTCGGCGTTCCTCGTCTGGTGATCGTCGACGGCGTACGGGAACGGCAACAGGATCGCGCCGAGTCCCGCCGCCGCGAGTTCCGCGAGCGTCAGCGCGCCCGCGCGGCACACCACGAAATCGGCCCACGCGTACGTTGCCGCCATGTCGGCGAGGAACGGCTCGATCGTGGCTACCACGCCCGCACGCGCGTACGCGGCGCGGGTCGCTTCGAGGTGCGCGGTGCCGCACTGGTGCAACACCTCCGGGCGACGCCGCTCGGGAACAAGGGCCAAGGCATCGGGGACACCGAGGTTCAGCGTGCGCGCGCCGAGACTGCCGCCCAGCACCAGCATTCGCGGCGCACCGCGGCGATCCGCGAATCGGGTTGCGGGCGCGGGCAGCGCCGCGATATCCCCGCGCACCGGGTTGCCGGTCCATTCCGCGTGCAGCGCAGCCGGGAACGCGTCGGGAAAGCCGCTCATCACGCGCCGCGCCAGCCGTGCCAGCACGCGGTTGGTGAAGCCGGCGACGCGGTTCTGTTCATGCACCAGCAGGGGCCGCCGCTGCAACCACGCGACCAGCCCCCCCGGACCGGCCGCGTAGCCGCCCAGCGACAGCACGCTGCGTGGCCGCGCTTGGCGCAAAATCCGCCAGGCGGCAAACAATGCACGCGCCAGCATCCAGGGCGCCATGAAGCGTTGGCGCAGGCCCTTGCCACGCAGGCCCCGGACCGGCAGCAGGCGCAGCTCGAAGCGATGCTCCGGTACGAGGCGGCTTTCCATGCCGCCGCGTGCGCCCAGCCACAGCACGGGCACGTCGCGCTCACGCAGCGCCGCCGCGACCGCCAGGCCCGGGAAGATGTGGCCGCCGGTACCGCCGGCCATGATCAGCACGGGTGCCTGGATCGCGGTCATGCGTGAACCTTTTGGCGCGCCGAATCCCTGCCTGCCCGCGCGGCCAGCGGCAGCTCCGCGGAAGGACGCTCCATCCCGGTATGCGGGATCCTGGTGTCGGAACGCCGCGTCGCCATCCGGCGCGCGTCCTCGGCGCGATGGATCTCGTAGGCCGCGCGCAGCAACACGCCCAGCATCACGCAGGTCATGAGCGTGCTGGAACCGCCCGAGCTGATCAGCGGCAGCGTCAAGCCCTTGGTTGGCAGCACGCCCAGGTTCACACCCACCGACACCAGCGCCTGCAGGCCGATCGAGAGCGATATGCCGAAAGCGACGTAGCCGGCGCGATGCTGCCCGAGTTCGACCCCGCGCAAGCCCAGTTGCATGCCGCGCCCGACCAGCAGCGCGAACAGTGCGAGCACGAACAGGATGCCGACGAACCCGAGTTCCTCGGCGATCACCGCGAGGATGAAATCGGTGTGCGCCTCGGGCAGATAAAACAGCTTCTGCACGCTGCCGCCGAGCCCCACTCCGAACCAGCGGCCGCGGCCCACAGCGATCAACGCCTGGGTCAACTGGAAGCCGTTGTTGAAAGGGTCTTGCCAGGGATCCAGGAACGAGGTCAGGCGCTGCACGCGGTAGTTTGTGGAAAGCGCGAGGTACGCACCCAGCGGAATCATCGGCAACGCCATGATCACGAGGTTGCGCATGCGCGTGCCGCCCATCCACAGCATGCCGATCGTGACGATGCCGATCAGCGCCGCGGAGCCGAAATCGGGCTGCGCCAGCAGCAGCAACGCGGTGAGCCCGGCGACCAGGATGGGCTTTACCGCGCCGAGGAATTTCGTCTCCACGCTGTCGCGGTGCCGCACGAGGTAACTCGCGACATACAACACGATGCTCAGCTTCGCGAGTTCCACCGGCTGGAAGCCGGACACGCCGAGGTTGATCCAGCGACGCGCGCCGTTGATGCGCATGCCGACGTGCGGGATGAATACCAGTGCCAGCAGGCACAGCGTTCCAACCATCAGCCAGCCGGAATACTTCTCCAACTGGTTCAGCTCGACCCGCAATGCAAGCCACAGTGCCACGGCGCCGCCTGCCAACAGGAACGTCAGGTGCCGCTTCAAATAATGGAATTCGCCGATGTGCTCGCCGTCGGCGACCGCGATCGAGCTCGACGCCACCATCACGATGCCGAACGCCACCAGCCCGGTGATCGCGAGCAGCAGCCACCGGTCGTGGTGGCCCTCGGGGCCGAACTTGCGGACGGCTTGCGACGGGCCGAACCAGGCGATCATGCGGGGGGCCTCGCGGGGCAGCCGGGATTGGGGAAAGCAACAGCACGAGCGGGACTCGGGACTCGGGACTCGGGACTCGAAAAAGCAAAAACCCGAGCATCGCGAAGCAATGTGATCGCGATTGCAAACCCAACGAAACGCTGTTCACCGGTCGCGAAACCGGCAAACGCGCTCGCGCAGCCGAACGGCGGCAAGCTTGGGCCCGGCTGCTGCCGAGTCCCGAGTCCCGAGTCCCGAGTCCCGTTGCTCTTCATCACCGCACCTTCAACGTCGCCAGCCCGACCAGCACCAGCACCACCGAAATGATCCAGAAGCGCACGATCACACGCGGCTCCG
>JBOHYX010000382.1:0-2799 GCA_050738115.1 Rhodanobacteraceae bacterium | reverse complement strand
GCCTCGTCCAGGCCGCGCCACAGCAACAGTCCGGCCATTCGGTTCACGTCGTGCGCTGCGAAGGCCTGGGCGATCGCGGCCCTGAGTTGCTGCGGCGAGCCGGCGCACACGCTGTCGGATCCCTGGTCCGGGGTGACCGGGTTGCGTGCGTTTGTCGGGATTGGATTGGCGCATGGCTGCCCCGAAAACACCGGCTCGCCGTGCGCGCCAATGCACCGGTAGATGTGCGCGTGCGCCCACGGCGCGCACGCCATCAGCACGAGCAGGCACAACGATTTTGCGATCCAGGCGCGCATCCCCGCGAGTGTACGAGGGCGCCTGCGCGCGACAAAACGCCAATTCGCGGCAGTGGGCCCGTGTGCGTACGCGTCATGAATTGCGCCGGCAGTCCATGAAACCCTCAGGATTGGCAAAAGTTGCGCAAACACGCGGGCTGAGACCTACCATAAAATCTCGTCATTCCGGGGCGACCTGCGGCTTCAGCGCAGGTCGAACCCGGAATCCAGCTGTCCTTCCGGTCGTGCGGAAAAGCTGGATTCCGGGTTCCGTCGCCGGTAGAGCTGGCAACGGCCCCGGAATGACCAACTGTGTATTTGGGGCCGGCCGCAATCCGGGATGGGGTCGCGCAGGGGTGCTGTTCTTGCGGCCGCGGGCCGAGCGCGTAGCGCTGGGTGAGGGGGAAGGCCTACCGTTTCGATCGAGCGTTTCGGTGGAACGGAGTGCCGGCCCCATCACCCTGCACCCTCTCCCCCAAACGATGGAGCTGTTTGGGGGAGAGGGGAAGCCTGACCGTCGGTGGCCGTCGCGCCATCAATCCGCTCGAGCACCGCCATCGTCGCGCGGGCGCGGTTGAGCGTGTAGACGTGCAGGGCCGGCGCGCCGCCCTGGAGCAGGCGCCGGCACATCGCCGCCACCACGTCGGCGCCGAATTCGCGAACCGCCGCGGCATCATCGCCGAACGCGATCATGCGCTTGCCGATCCAGCGCGGGATCTCCGCGCCGCACATCTCCGAAAAACGCCGCAACTGCGCAAAGTTCGCGATCGGCATGATGCCCGGCACGATCGGGATCGCGACTCCGTTGGCGCGCGCGTCGTCGACGAAGCGGAAGTACGCGTCGGCGTTGAAGAAGTATTGCGTGATCGCGCCATCGGCACCCGCGTCGACCTTGGTCTTGAAGTGTCGGAGGTCCGACCCGGCGTGGTCGGATTGCGGATGACATTCGGGATAGCAGGCCACTTCGATGTGGAAGTAGCCATCGTGCTCGCGGCGGATGAAGTCCACCAGCTCCGAGGCGTAGCGGAAATCGCCGGGCGAGGCCATGCCCGAGGGCAGGTCGCCGCGCAGCGCGACGATGCGCTTGCAGCCGAGTTCGCGATATTCCGCCAGCAGCGCGCCGATTTCCGCGCGCGAGCCACCCATGCACGACACGTGCGGCGCGACGTCCAGGAAGTGGGATTCGCGCAGGTGGTGCACCGTGCGCGGGGTGTGGGTGAGGGTCGACCCGCCCGCGCCGAACGTGACGCTGACGTATTCGGGCGCCAGCGCCTTCAGCCGCGGCAGCGCGCGTTCGAGCTGCGCGTGTTGTTCGTCGGTCTTGGGCGGAAAGAATTCCAGTGAGATCGGGACCATGGGCATCCGGGTTCCATATATCTTTTCATCAAGATAAAGAGAATGGTTCCCCGATGCAATGGGCTGCTCGCTGGAAGAGCGACCGCAAAACCCCTGTAGGAGCGGCCCTCGGCCGCGACCGGTGTCGCCGATCCTCGCACCCCCGGTCGCGCGTGAGGCGCGCTCCTGCAACAGCAGAGACCCTATGCCGCCTTCTGCCACTGCCCCAGCGCGGCCAGGCCATTGTCGCGCGCGCGTTCGACCACGATCTTCTGCGCGGCGTCGAAGTTGCCGGCCAGGTCCTGCGCCCACAGGCCGAGCGCGGCCTGCTGCATTGCCCGGCCGTACGAGAACGACAACGGCCACGGATGCGGCCCGAGGCCGTTGATGGCATTGAGGTGCGCGGTCGCGTCCTCGTCGCTCTGGCCGCCCGACAGGAACACGACGCCGGGCAGCACCGCCGGCACCGTGGACTTCAAGCACAGGATCGTGGATTCGGCGACTTCGTCGACGTCGGCCTGTTGGGGGCAGTTCTTGCCCGAAACGACCATGCTGGCCTTCAGGATGGTGCCTTCCAGCATCACGTTGTGCTCGTACAGCGCCGCGAACACCGAGCGCAGCGTGGCCTCGGTGACTTCGTAACAGGTTTCGATGTCGTGGTCGCCGTCCATCAACACCTCGGGCTCGACCATCGGCACCAGGCCAGCTTCCTGCGCGAGTGCGGCGTAGCGCGCAAGCGCGTGCGCGTTGGCGTCGATGCAGGTGGAACTCGGCATGTCCTCGCCGATCGTGATCACTGCGCGCCATTTCGCGAATTCCGCGCCGAGCTTCGCGTATTCGGCGAACCGCTCGCGCAGGCCGTCAAGACCTTCGGTGACCATTTCGCCCGGGAACCCCGCCAGCGGCTTGGCGCCCTTGTCGACCTTGATGCCCGGGATGATCCCGGCGTCCTTCATGACCCTGGTGAACGGCACGCCGTCGCGCGTCGACTGGCGAATGGTTTCGTCGTACAGGATCGCGCCGGAGATGTGCTGGCGCAGGCCGGGCGCGGTCAGCAGCATTTCGCGGTAGGCGCGGCGGTGTTCCTCGCTGTCCTGCACGCCGACGGCATCGAAGCGCTTCCGGATCGTGCCGGAGGACTCGTCGATCGCGATGATGCCCTTGCCGGGCGCGACCATCGCCTGCGCGA
>JBOHYX010000381.1:0-2802 GCA_050738115.1 Rhodanobacteraceae bacterium | reverse complement strand
ACTCGTCGAGAACGACGAGCAGTGAGGGATGGTCGCGGCGTCTGCCGCGACACTTGCGTGGGCGGTGAAGCGGGTGCGTTGAAGCAGGAAGGCGTCGCCGACTGAACTCGTTTCCGGCGCGGCATCAACGGAACCGCGCGCCGTGCGCGCAAAAAGGTT
Organism: Rhodanobacteraceae bacterium; assembly: GCA_050738115.1. Lineage (GTDB taxonomy): Bacteria > Pseudomonadota > Gammaproteobacteria > Xanthomonadales > Rhodanobacteraceae > 66-474. The sequence continues at coordinate 2,643 of JBOHYX010000381.1, read as the reverse complement.
CGTCGAACGGTTGGCTTGGCATTCAGGGTTTTGCAACGGCGCCATCGTGGCTGCGGCCGTGGTGCACGACGCTCGGCACTTGCGCGCGTGCGCCGCGGCGCCGCGACGTCGCGCGCGCGTACAAGCCAATGCCGGTGCGGGTTTGCGCGGCTGCGGGTGCGGCAACGCGTCACAGCGTATAGCCGTCTGGACGTCCAATTCGCGAAGCGGGCTGCGGCGCCCGCGGCCGATCATGGCGCCGGACCCGGTCCTGCGGCGGGATCGCAACCGCTTCATCCGACGCAAAAAACCGATTGACAGCATGCTGGCTTGGGGCTAGTTTTTCGCACGACGACGTGTCGCAAGACGGAAGCATGCCGACTGCCAGGTACATCAAGCCGTATATCACGCACGGTCTGAAATCCGAAAACGTTCGGAAGATCACCGTCTCGGTTCCGGTGCATGTACTTCGGCTGCTTTCCGACGAGCGCACGCGTCGTCAGGTGTCCAACCTGCGGCACGCCACGAACAGTGATCTTTTGTGCGAGGCGTTTCTGCATGCGTTCACAGGGCAACCACTGCCAACCGATGAGGAGCTGAAACGAACCATGGCTATCAAGAAAGGTGCGAAGAGAAAACCCGCGAAAAAGGCGGCCCGCAAATCGGCGAAAGCCAAGACTGCCACGGCGCGCAAGACCGCACGCAAGACGGTGCGCAAAACCGCACGCAAGGTGGCGAAGAAACCGGCCCGCAAGACCGCGGCCAGGAAGACGGCACGCAAGCGCACGGCGAAGAAGGCCGTGATGGCCAAGGCGACGCGCGCAACGAAGACCCGGCGCACGACCAAGCCGGTGAAGAAGTAGCCTGCGCGCTGTTGCGTGCGGATGTTCTGCCCAACACCATAATCAGAAGCCTGCCCTCCCCGTGATGCATGCGGGGCGGGCCGGCAATCGGAACAGCGTTGGCCCCGGCTCTGCCGGGGCTTTCCGTCTGGAGCCGCGACGGCCGGGGCCCTTGCGCAGCCCCGGCCGCTTTCTGATTTGCCGCGACGCGCACGGCGACCGATACGGGGCGTCCGCTTCGACGCGAACCGCCGACCCGTTTGTGTGGACTCGATCACAAACGCGCGAACGCATTGCGCGGCAAGCTTGCGCGGACCGGGTTCGGTACCGGAAATGGTGCGATTCGTGCATGCGCTCCAGTCCACGTCCGGCACTCAGGGGGCGCAAAGCATGCTTGATTCCAGTCGGTTCCCGTCCGGCTTTTCCGGATACTCGGGTACACTGCGCGGGTTGAGTCTCGCCGCAGCGCTCACGGTGGTGCTCGCGGGTTGCGGCAAGGCGCCCGCTCCATCGCCTACGGCCGCGGTACCTCACGCCAAGCCCGCCGCATTGACACCCGCAGGTGTTCCGGCGCGTTCCACGTCCACGGCAAATGCACAGACGCCTGCCGCGGGCGAGTCGTCGGGCAGGCTACCCGGCATGACCGTGTCCGACCTGTTGGCGGCGGCGCGCGATGCCTACGCGCAGCATCGCCTCGTCGCGCCTGCCGGTGACAATGCGATGGAGTACTACGAGGCGGTGCTGGCGAAGGATCCCGGCAATCGGGTCGCCCGCGATGCGCTGCGCGAGGCGTTCCCGTTCGGCGTGCCCGAGGTCGAAAAGGCGATCGCGCAGAACAATTTCAGCGAGGCCACCCGCGAAATCAACCTGCTGGCCAAGGCCGATTCGACCAATTACACGTTGACACTGCTGCGCTCCAAACTGGATGCGCAACAGAAACTGCAGGCCCGCCAGCAGCAGGAAGCGCAGGCGAACTCCCAGCGGGCGGAGGCGCTCGTCGCCGCGCAGCGGGCCGCCGCCGAGCAGGCGGCCGTAGAGCAGGCGGCCGCGGCGAAGGCTGCGGCCGAGCAGCAGGCTGCCGAGCGGCTGGCCCGGCAGAAGGCTGCCGCGGCCAAGATCGCAGCGGCCAAGGTCGCACCGCCGCCGCCGAAGCCGGTGGGCGAGACCCGCGCGGCGCAGGTCGTGTCGGCGGCCACGCCCGACTATCCCGTGGAGGCCGCGCGCAACCAGACCTCCGGTTACGCGGTGGTGCAGTTCACGGTGACGGCCGACGGCGCCATCGAGGACGCGCACATCGTCCAATCCTCGCCGCGCCGCGTGTTCGACAGCGCGGCCGTGCTGGCGATCAGGCATTCGAAATTCGAGCCCGCGGTGAAGGACGGGCAGCCGGTCGCGAGCACGTTGGTTCGCCGGATCGATTTCAAGTTTGGGGGGTGAAAGTTCGCTGCCTGGGGCAGCGAAGTTTCAGGCGCGGCATGGATGCCGCGCCGGTGATTCCGTACCAGGGATGGCTGCTTGCGATCAGCCATCGGTCGCTGCCTTTGGCAGCCGGATGTCAGGTGCGGCATGGATGCCGCACCGGAGACATTCGCACCAAGGATGGTTGCTTGCGATGATCCGTCGTGCGCAGGCGCGCACCTACAATTCACGTGACGGGTTCATCTACGTTGTAGGAGCCGGCCTGCCGGCGACCCGCGCTGCAATGCACGTGGCAGCTCCGGTCGCGCGCAGGCGCGCTCCTACGGTCATCCCGGAACTACATGTGCGATCGCGCCGCGCGTCAGTGCTTGCGACGCGCGCGTTTCGGCGCGGCCTTGCGGCG
>JBOHYX010000380.1:0-2816 GCA_050738115.1 Rhodanobacteraceae bacterium | reverse complement strand
CCATCGGCAACACGGAAGGGCCGGTCAGCACCTATTCCCAGCAGAGCGGATCGTACGAATCGATCACCACGGCATGGGATTTCCCCGAAAGGATGCAGTACTCGTACGGTTTCCTGCCCAACGACCGCAGGAACCAGTTCAAGATCTTCGGCGCGTATGCGATCGATCCGCAATGGACGGTCGGCGCCAACCTGTATCTTGCATCGGGCACGCCACGTCTATGCCGCGGTGGCTACGGGCCCGACCAACTCGCGCTGCACGGATCGCATACGTACTACTGGTGCGGCGGCGTACCGGTGCCGCCGGGTTCGCTGGGCCGCATGCCATGGACCCGGCGCGTCGACCTCAGTGTCGACTACAAACCGGCGTGGGCGGACCACAAGCTCGACTTCAACCTCGCGGTGTTCAACGTATTCAACAGCCAGCCGCCGATATTCATCAACGACTTTTTCTTGACCACCCAAAACCCCAACCCCGAGTACGGGATCATCGAGAATTCCGAGCCGCCGCGCTCGGTGCGATTCTCCATGTCCTACGACTTCTGAATACCCGCGAACCCTCTCCAGCGCCGGGTTCGTGCCCGGTGTTTTTTTTGCAGCCCGTGCGCAAGTCGTGTAGCTTGACGGCACGCTGCACAAGGCCAGTACCCGCATGACGCCCACGACCTTCCCCCAGCCGCTGCACGACAGCGCCGGGCGGCGACTCTCGCCTGTCGCGGGCCGTTTGCTGGCCAGGGCACGCAACGAATGGGAGCGCAGGGAACTCGATGCCGCGGAGCGGTCGCTGACCAGCGTGCTGGCGTTGGCACCCGATGATCCGGAAGCGATCCGTATGCTCGGGATGGTGGTGCAGCGCAAGGGCGACCACGCACGGGCCGTCGGATGTTTCCGGCGGGTCCTCTCCGTTTGGCCCGGAGACTCCGACCTGCGCACCGTGCTCGGAATCGGGCTGTACGAACGGGGTGAGTTCGAGGAAGCCATCGGACACCTGGAGCGTGCCTGTGAACTCGCGCCGGATTCCGCATCCGCGTGGTTCAATCTCGGTGAAGCACTCGAGCGCCAGGCCCACACCGAGCGGGCGATCGCGGCGCTGCGACGCGCGCTGGAACTGGATCCCGCGCATCTCTCGGCGCGGTTGTCGCTTGCCCGCGCGCAGGCGACCCACGGCCAGGTCGATGCGGCGGTCGCCGGGTTTCGCGAAGTGCTGCGACGCGATCCCGGCAATGCGGAGGGCTGGTTCGGGCTTTCGAACCTCAACATGGTTCGTTTCGACTCCGCGGATGCGGCGTTCCTCGCACGCGCTTTTGTGCGCCGGGATCTCTCGCCGCGTGACCGCGAGTTGTTGGGTTTCAGCCTCGCAAAGGCGCTCGAAAGCCGCGGGGACTACGCGCAGGCGTTCGATGTGTTCGGGCAGGCGAACGCATCGCGGCGAGAACGCGTGGAGTGGGACGCCGCGGCGGAGCACGCGCGTATCGATGCGATACTGCGCGCGTTTTCCGGCGGCATGCCGGCGCCGGTCGATGCCGGCCTCGGCCGCGACGTCATCCTGATCGTCAGCATTCCGCGTTCGGGCTCGACCCTCGTCGAACAGATCCTGGCCTCGCACCGGGATGTCGAAGGAGCCAACGAGATCAAGGACATGAAGCAGGTGATCGAAGCCGAAGACCAGCGCCGGAATTGGGAGTTTCCGCAATGGGTGCCGGACGCGACCGCGCAGGATTGGCAGCGCCTCGGCAATCAGTACCTCGCGCGCACCGCGCGCTGGCGCAAACGCAAGCCCCGGTTCACCGACAAGAGCCTCGTGACCTGGCAACTGGTGGGCGCCGCGTTGGCGATGTTGCCGGCTGCGCGGGTCGTGATCGTCCGACGCGATCCGGTGGAGACCTGCCTCGGCTGCTACCGGCAGTGTTTCAGCGAAGCGAGCGGCTTTGCCTGCAACCTCGACGAGACCGCCGACTACTGCATCGACTTCCTGCGCCTGTCGCGATTTTGGCTGGACAGGTACCCGACCCGCGTATTCGACCTCCAGTACGAAACGTTGGTGGCCAAACCGGAAGCCGAAATCCGCCGCCTGCTGGACTTCTGCGAGCTGCCTTTCGACCCGGCCTGTCTCGAGTTCCACAAGACGCGGCGCACCGTGCAGAGCCTGCCGAGCGCCGCCCAGGTACGGCAACCGTTACGTCGCGATACGGCGCGCGCCGCCTTGTACTGTGGCAAGCTCGATGCCCTGCGCCAGCGCCTGCGGGATGCCGGCGTGCTGGCGGATTGAGCCAACTGTGCGCTCGGGCGGCTCCAAGCCCGCGCATCGGTTTTGGGATCAGGGCGTCGGCGCTTGCGGCGACGCGGGACGGCCATCCGCCAACCCGGCGACGCCCCGCGTTTCCCGGGCACCGTGCAACCGCACCGCGTACCGGGAAATGTCCAGGCCTTCGGTACGGATGTGCGGCGCCACACCCGCCATCAGGTCCGCCAGATAACGTCCCGAGCCGCACGCCATGGTCCAGCCCAGCGTGCCATGCCCGGTGTTGAGGTAAAGGTTGCCGAAGCGCGTGGCGCCGATCACCGGCGTGCCGTCCGGGGTCGCCGGTCGCAGCCCGGTCCAGAATTGGCCGCGGCCGAAGTCGCCGCCGCAGGGATACAGGTTCCTGACCACCCGTTCCAGCGTTGCGCGCCGCTGCACCGGCTTCGAGAGGTCGAAGCCGCATACCTCGGCGATGCCGCCGGCGCGGATGCGTTCATCGAAGCGGGTGATCGCGACCTTGCAGCTTTCATCGAGCACGGTGGAAACCGGCGCCATCGCCGGATCCGTGATCGGCA
>JBOHYX010000379.1:0-2843 GCA_050738115.1 Rhodanobacteraceae bacterium | reverse complement strand
GCCTTGCGCGACGGGACTCACCGCGATGCCGAGCATGCCCCGCTGGCTGTCGGCGAGATAGCGCAGCGCGCTCGCGTTGGCGTCGTCGCCGAGCTTCGCCGACAACGCGGCCATGCGCTCGGCGAGCGCGTTCATGCGTGCCTGCAGCGTCGCCATCTGTCGCTGCAGGGCGGCGTCGCCTTCCGCCGCCCCCGCGGAACTGGATGCAGGCGGCGGCGCGGCGAAGATCACGCCGGACAGAGGCAGCAGCAGGCACAGAGCCAGGATTCGCTTCATGTCGGTTCCCTCGTTCACATGGGCATCGCGGCGGCATTACCGGGGTGCGGCTGGTCCGCGACGCGGTAGGGTTGCAGGTACACCAGACCCAACTGCTGCAGCAGCGCGATGCGTTGCTGCCAGAGGTCGGCGACGGTTGCCGGATTCCGGGCCGCGCTCAATTGCAGGTCGACCAGGCCGATGCGGTCCTGCAGGACCACGGCCTGAGCGAGCTGTCGCCCGTCCGGCGGCGCGCCGTTGTGGTCGAGGTCTCGCACCCAGGCTTGCCATTGCGTCGACTTCGCCTGCAGCGCGGCGACGTCCCGTGCCCCTGCACCGACGTCTCGCGTGGACGGCTGCGCAAGCTGAGCGGGCGGCGGCGCGGTGCGCAGGTGCAGGTGCGGCCAGGCGAACACCAGCGCGATGCCGAGGCCGAACGCGGGGGGAAGGCTGTACCAGACGGTTCTGCGCACCGTGCGCCGGCGCCGCACCCGCGCGGCAAGGGCGGGCCAAGCGTCCTGCGCCGGCGCGACCGCCGGCAGCGCGCGCAAAGCGGCGCCGAGCGACGCATCTTCGTTCATGCCGTATTGGTCGAGTCGATCCTGCATGGCATTGCCTCCGCTTGCAGCATTTCGCGCAACCGCCGGGTCGCGCGCGCAAGCTGTGACTTGGAAAAACTCACGGACCGCCCAAACTGCTGCGCGATCTCGACGTGCGTGTAGCCCTCGACGTGGTACAGCCACAGCACCGCACGCGCGGTATCGGGCAGGCGGTTCAGCGCGTGGTAGAGCGTCGCGGCATCGACGAGGGTCCACGGCACCGGCGCGTCCCCGCAGACGGTTTCATCGGCTGACTCGTAGGCGAATGCGCGGTCGTGGCGCAATTGCATCAGCGCCTCGTTCACCACCAGCTTGCGCAGCCATGCCGCGAACGGCGCCTCGCCGCGGTACTGGCGCGCCCGCTCGAAGGCTTTCAGCATCGCGTCCTGCAGCACTTCCTGGGCGACGTCGGCGCGTCCGGTGAGGCGCAGCGCGAGCGTCCACGCCGCGCGTTCGAACCGCCGGTAGATCGCTTCGAACGCGGCGACATCGCCGCGCTGGAGGCGCGTGACGAGCTCCGGTTCGACCGACTGCCTGAAGCTGGCGGGCGTGGCGTCCACGAAACAAGGATGCACCAGCGCGCCGGATGGTCGCAGTGGTTTCCCCCGGGAATTGCCTTCGTACCGCCGTGGTGTCCCGTACCGTCTTTGGCGGGCATGCGTTGGGCACTGACGCAACCTGCGACTGTTATCCTGTGCCCGCTCCGCACGTCGATTGATCCGAAAATTCAGCGGGTAGGGCGACGCGAGTTGCCCCACTCTCGTCATTCCGGGGCCGCTGCCGGCTTCATCGGCGGCGGAACCCGGAATCCAGTTCTGATGTTCAATGATGGAAGAGCTGGATTCCGGGTTCTGCCCGCAAAAAGCGCGGGCAGCCCCGGAATGACGAGCTGATACTTGGCCTGCTCGGGTTCCCCGATCCCGGCCTTCCCGTCTCTTTGCTTCTTCGTCTCTTCGTCTCATCGTCTCCCTTCTCCCGTCTCCCGCGCATGCAGCTCTACCTCGACCTCCTCCGCGACGTGCTGGAACACGGCGCCCGCAAGGGCGATCGCACCGGCACAGGTACGCTGTCGGTGTTCGGCAGGCAGATCCGCATGGATCTCGCGGCTGGTTTTCCGCTGCTGACGACCAAAAAACTGCACCTCAAATCCATCGTCCATGAGTTGCTGTGGTTCCTGCGCGGTGACACCAATCTCGCGTACCTCAACGAGCACGGCGTCAGCATCTGGGACGAATGGGCCGATGCGAACGGCGACCTTGGTCCGATCTACGGGCGCCAGTGGCGTGCGTGGCCGGCACCGGACGGGCGCACGATCGACCAGCTCGGACAGGTCGTCGCCGAGATCAGACGCAACCCGGATTCGCGCCGGCTGGTGGTGTCGGCGTGGAACGTCGGCGAACTGGACCGGATGGCGCTTTCGCCCTGCCACGCACTGTTCCAGTTCTACGTGGTCGATGGAAAACTGTCGTGCCAGCTCTACCAGCGTTCGGCCGACATCTTCCTTGGCGTGCCGTTCAACCTCGCGAGCTACGCCCTGCTCACCTGCCTCGTCGCGCAGGTGTGCGGCTTGCAGCGCGGCGAGTTCGTGCACACGTTCGGCGACCTGCACCTTTATTCCAACCACGTGGAACAGGCGCACGAACAATTGATGCGGGCACCGCGGCCGCTGCCGAAGCTGGTGCTGAACCCCGACGTACGCTCGCTGTTCGAGTTTCGCTACGAAGACATCCACGTCGTCGATTACCATCCGTGGCCCGCGATCAAGGCGCCGGTGGCGGTGTAGGCGGGAATCGGGAATGGCGAGTCGGGAATCGAAGGACGCGTCCGATGTGCCAAAGCAGCCGGGCGGCCGTGGCGCCGATTCGCGGCGCCAAGCGAGCTTGCATTCCGATTCGCGATTCCCCATTCCTGATTCCCGCCTCACCCTCATCGCCGCGCTTGACCGCAACCGCGCCATCGGTCGGGCCGGCGCGATGCCGTGGCACCTGT
>JBOHYX010000378.1:0-2843 GCA_050738115.1 Rhodanobacteraceae bacterium | reverse complement strand
TGTCGCTGGTGGCGCTGAAATCGGAACTGGCCGGGCGCCTGGTCGAGCGTGATCCGCAGGCTGCGCGGCGCGAAATCGCCGACGTCGAACACGTGGCGCGCGAGGCGCTCTCGCAGGTGCGCAGCGCGGTTTCGGGTATCCGCGCCGCGGCGCTGGTGTCGGAGCTGGCGTCCGCGCACCTGCTGCTCGAGACCGCCGGCGTGCACATGGTCTATCGGCGGGACGCGGGGGACCTGCCGGCCGAGGCCGAGACGTGCCTTGCGCTGGCGCTGCGCGAAGCCGCCACCAACATCGAGCGGCACGCGCGCGCCGGCAGCGTCGAGGTGGTTTTGGTGCGCGAGGGCGACACGGTGCGCATGCGCGTCCGCGATGACGGCCGCGGCGGTGTCGATCGCCACGGCAATGGCCTGACCGGAATGCGCGAGCGCGTGCAAGCGCTGGGCGGAAAGCTCGCGATCGACTCTCCGCGCGGACACGGCACCACGATCGAAGTCAGCCTGCCGATGCCGCCCGCCGCAAGGCCGGCATCGCGCAACGCGCCGTTGGCCGCTCCCTACGCCGCGCTGGCCAGCCACGCTGGCGGCAGCGCATGATCCGGGTGCTGCTGGCCGAAGACCAGGCGATGGTGCGCGGCGCGCTGGCCGCGCTGTTGTCGCTCGAGCCGGACATCGAGGTGCTGGGGTCGGCGCCGGATGGCGAGGCGGCGTGGCGCGAACTCGAGCGCCTGAAACCGGACATCCTCGTTTCCGATATCGAAATGCCGGGGCTCACCGGTCTCGAACTCGCGCAGCGCATCCAGCGCCACGGCCTGCCCGTCAAGGTCGTCATCGTGACCACGTTTGCGCGTTCGGGGTACTTGAGGCGCGCGCTGGACGCAGGCGTGTCGGGCTACCTGCTGAAGGATGCGCCGGCCGAGAAACTCGCCGACAGTCTCAGGATGGTTCACCGTGGCGGCCGCGCGATCGATCCCGCGCTTGCGCTGGAGGCGTGGACCGAAGCCGATCCCCTGAACGACCGCGAACGCCAGGTGCTGCGCCTGGCGGGCGAGGGGCAAAGCGCCGGCGACATTGCCCGCAAGCTCAATCTGTCACACGGCACCGTGCGCAATTATCTTTCCGAGGCGATCGGCAAGCTGGGTGTCACCAACCGCATCGAGGCGTATCGGCTGGCGCGCCAGAAGGGGTGGTTGTAGGAGCCGCCCTCGGCGGCGACCGGGGCCGCAATGCGGATGAAGAACCGGTCGCGAGCGAGGCTCGCTCCTACAATCCATGTAATTTTCGAGGGGTTCGAATGAAGACACGTCATCTCCTGCTTGCGGCGGTCGTGACGACTGCCGCGGGTTCTGCTGTCGCCGACAGCGTGCCGATGGCGGGTTTCCCGCCGGCGTTGCAACCGGCCGACCTGGTGCTGCGCGGGGCGACGATTGCGACGCTGGATCCGTTGCAGCCGCGAGTACGGGCGCTCGCGATCCGCGCTGGCAGGATCGAGGCGCTCGGCAGCGATGCTGCCATCGCGCGTTACATCGGAAAGGGCACCCGGGTGCTTGATTTGCACGGTGCGTTCGTGACGCCCGGCTTCATCGAAGGCCACGGGCACCTGCTCGCGACCGGCGAGTCGCTGATGCAGCTCGATGTCGGCAAGGCCGCGAGCTGGGATGCGATCGTGGCCGTCGTGAAAACCGCGGTCGCGAAGGCGAAGCCCGGCCAGTGGATCGTGGGCCAGGGCTGGCAGCAGGCCAAGTGGAACACCGTGCCCGAACCCAATGTCGATGGCCTGCCGTTGCCTGCGACGCTCGATGCGGTATCGCCCGACCATCCGGTGATCCTGATCCATGCGAGCCGCCACGCGATTTACGCCAACGCCGCTGCGCTCGAGGCCGCCGGCATCACCGATGCGACGCCCGATCCGGTCGGTGGCAGCAGCGTGCGCGACGCGCACGGCCACGCGATCGGAATGCTGCGCGACACCGCCGCGGCGCTGGTGTACGCCGCCTACGAAAAGCACCTGTCCGCGCTGCCGGAATCCGAGCGGACGGCGCGCCGGGAGCGCGCGCTGCAACTTGCGGTGCAGAACGAAGTCAGCAAGGGCATCACGACGTTCGTCGACATGGGCGAGGACTTCCGCACCATCGACTGGCTGAAAGCACAGGCCGCGAAGGGCCTGCCGCTGCGGCTGTACGTCAACGTCGCCCGCGAACCGGTCGCCGAACTCGACAAGCGTCTCGCCAGTTATCGCATCATCGGCTACGCCGACAATCACTTCACGGTGCGTGGCGTCGGCGAGATCCTTTCCGACGGCGCGCTCGGCACGCGCAGCGCGTGGTTCCTCGAACCGTACAGCGATGCGCCGAGCGTGACCGGCAAGAACGTCACGCCGATGGGCGAAATCGCGCAGATCGCCGAGATCGCCGCACGCGACGGCTTCCAGCTTTCGGTGCACGCAATCGGTGACCGTGCCGACCGCGAAACCCTGGACCTTTATGAGAAAATCTTCGCCAAAGACCCGGCCGCGCACGCGTTGCGCTGGCGCATCGAACACGCCCAGCACCTCGATCCCGCCGATCTGTCGCGCCTGGCCGAACTTGGCGTGATCGCCTCGATGCAGTCGATCCACGCCTGCTCGGACGCGCCGATGGTGGTGGCGCGGATCGGCGAACAGCGCGCGCAGGACGGCGCCTACGCGTGGCACAAGCTCATCGAATCCGGCGCGATGGTGCTCGATGGCACCGACACGCCCGTCGAGGACACCAACCCGATCGCGAATTTCTACTGCGGCGTGACCCGCGCCTATGATCACGGCCGCAAGACCTTCTTCCCCGCGGAGGCCAAGACCCGGATGCAGGA
>JBOHYX010000377.1:0-2845 GCA_050738115.1 Rhodanobacteraceae bacterium | reverse complement strand
CCGCCCGGCCATCCCTCGCCGGGGCGAGATGCCGCCGGCATATCGCCTCAATCCGGCTCGCCCTTCGCCACCGTGACCAGCGCCGGCCTCAACAGGCGACCATTCAGGATGTATCCCTTCTGCACCACGCTGACCACCGTGCCGGGCGGCTGCTCCGGCGCATCGACGATGCTGACGGCATGGTGGCGTTCAGGATCGAGCGCCTGGCCGGTCGGATCGATCTGCTGCAGGCCGTTGTCCGCGGCGATCTTCAACAACGATTTCAAGGTCAGGCCCAAGCCTTCCCGCATCGATTCGACACTCGCCGTTTCGACCGCGAGGCCGCTCTCGAGGCCGTCATACACCGGCAGCAGGTCGCGCAAGACTTTCTCGTTCGCAAACTTGAGGCTCTGCTCGAGATCGCGCTGCATGCGCTTGCGCTGGTTGTCGAGATCGGCGCGTTCGCGCAGCAGCGTATCGCGCATCCCTGCAAGGTTCGTCTCGGCCTCGGCCAGTTGGCGACTCAAGGTCTCGAGTTCGTCGCTGTGACGGCCATCCGCCGCGGGCGGGGTGTCGTTTCCCTGCGGCTTCGGATCCGGCGATTCGTTCGGGTTCGTCATGCTGATTGATTCCTCGCAACGTCACTGCGCGGCCGTAAGCGACCGCGTCGGACAGCCGTGAAGGTTGCGGTATCCACGATGCCCACGCGCTGCCGGTGTCGGCAGGGGTGAATGCTTGCGGCCAGTCGCAGCGTTATGTGGCCGGTGTGTCGCGATTCAAGGCGGAGTCGCCACGCGATCATTCCGGCAACCGCAGGGCATCGGTCAGCAGTTTCGCGGTCGCCTGCACCACCGGAATCACCGCGTGGTAGGCCATGCGGGTCGGCCCGATCACCCCGATCGCGCCCAGCACGTGGCCATCGCCGCCATACGGCGCGCTGACCAGGCTGTACCCCTTCAGCGGTTCGAAACCCGATTCCTCGCCGATGAACAGGCGCACGCCCGGCGAGCGCGCGCAACCCTCCAGCAGGGCCAGCAGTTCGCGCTTGCGCTGGAACGCCTCGAACAACTCGCGCAAATGCTCGATCTGCGAACTTTCCCCGCCCGACATCAGGTTGGTCTGGCCCGACACCAGCATGTCCGATTGCGGTTCGGGCGCGAAGGTTTCGGCCGCGACTTCCACGGCGGTGTCGAGCAGCCGGTTCAACTCGCTGCCGGCCGCGCGCAACTCGGCCAGCACGCGCAACCGGATCTCGTCGATCCGCAACCCCGCGTAGTGCTCGTTCAGGTAATTGGCTGCCTGCTCGAGGGCGCGCGCGTCGAAGCGCTGGCGCGGGTTCAGCACCCGGTTCTGTACCTGCCCGTCGGCGAACACCAGGATCGCCAGGACCCGGCGCGCATCCAGCGAGACGAATTCGATCTGCTTGAGCGGCGCGTCGGCCATCCCGGGCACGGTGACGAGGCCGACGAAATGGGTCATCGCTGACAGCAGGGCGGACGCATTGCCCAGCAACTCGCGCGGCGTGACCGGTCGATCGGCATGCCCGCGCGGCAACTCACGCCGCATCTGCAGCATGAGGTCGCGCGGCAGCGGTTTCAGCTCGAGCAGGCTGTCGACGAACAACCGCAGCCCCCGCGCCGTGGGCACGCGTCCCGACGAGGTATGCGGCGACGCGATCAGGCCGAGTTCCTCGAGGTCCGCCATGATGTTGCGGATCGTGGCCGGACTCACGTCCAGACCCGCCGACCGCGACAGCGTGCGCGAACCCACCGGCTGACCCGCTTCGAGATATTGCGCGATCAGGGTGCGCAGCAGTTGGCGGGCGCGTGGCTCCAGGGGATGCTCGGCGGACACGAAGGCTCTGTGCGACGTTGATGCCCCATCAATACGAGTAGCGGCGGCGGATTGCAATAGCGCGGGACTCGGGACTGGGGAATCGGGATTCGGGAGGCGGGACTGGAAATCGGGAGACGCGGAACAACCATTTCGTCATTCCGGGGACCTCGCCAGCTTTACCGGCGAGGGAACCCGGAATCCATTTTGATTTTCCAGCACGCCCCGACGATTCAACGACGGCGATCCCGCACCTACAATCCGCCGCATGCTCACGCATCTGTCCGTCCGCAACTTCGCTGTCGTCGAGCGCGCCGAGATCGCGTTCGGCCCGGACCTTACCGTGGTCACCGGGGAAACCGGTGCGGGCAAGTCACTGCTGGTGGACGCGCTGCTGCTGCTCTCGGGCGCGCGTGCCGATGCGGGCATGGTGCGCGGGGGGAGCCCGCGCGCGGAGCTCGCCGCCGAATTCGACCTCGCGGACGCACCCGCCGCGCGCGAATGGCTCGTTTCGCAGGCGCTGGACGAAGCGGATGGCGGCTGCCAGGTGCGCCGCGTGATCGCGGCCGAAGGCGGCTCGCGGGCATGGATCAACGGGCGTACCGCATCGCTGGCGCAGTTGTCGGAGCTCGCGTCATCCCTGGTCGAGATCCACGGCCAGCACGAACACCAGGCGCTGCTCGACCGTGCGCGGCAGTTGCAGATGCTGGAGGCGTTCGGCGGCAACGACGCCGCAGTCGCGAAAGTCCGCGAGCTGGCACGACAGTTCCGCGAAATCGTGGCCCGCGAGCGCGCGTTGTCCGGCGGCGAGGATCGCGCGGCGCGGATCGAACTGTTGCGCCACGAGGTCGCCGACCTGGAACGCTGGGCGCTTCCGGCCGACGCGCTGGCGGAACTCGAGGCCCGACACAAGCGACTCGCCAACGCCGGCAAGCTCGCGGAGGGCACCGCGGGACTTGCCGAGCTGCTGGACGGCGACGGCGAATTGGCGGCCACGCGCAGCGTCGCGCGTGCGCACGCCGAACTGGAGCGG
>JBOHYX010000376.1:0-2850 GCA_050738115.1 Rhodanobacteraceae bacterium | reverse complement strand
CCGCCAGCGCCCGCGCGGCCGCGGTCTGCTCATCGGCGCGGGCCCTGGCCGCGCGCGTGGCCGGCGTCTCCGCGACGGCACCCTGCACGATGCGCACGCGCAACTTGCGACCGATCGCTTCGCCCAATTGATCCTGCAACTGCCGGGACACGGCATCGCTGCAAAAAATCATGTGCTCGGGCTTCAGCGCCAGCGTCAGCACGTCGCCCTCGAACGATTTCGGTACGGCGTGCTGCGCGAGCAGCCCGGCCGGGCCACCCAGCGCGGCGCCCTGGATCCACGCTTCCCAGTCGGCGAGGCCCTCGATGTGCGGCGCCGCGGGTGCGAACGGTGCCGGTCGATCCGGCGGATGCGTGGCAGTCGCCGGCACGCCCCTGTCCCGCGGTGCAGGAGTAGCGCCGGTCGTCGCGGTCGATTGCGCGGCGGGCGCTGTGGCCCTCGGCGCGGCTTGCACCACGCGACCACGATCCGCCGCGCCGGGCCGGAACGCCAGCATCCGCAGCAGCGTCATTTCGAATCCCGAACGGGCATCCGGCGCAAGCGACAGGTCGCGGCGCCCGTCCACCGCAAACTGGTACCAGACCTGCACGTCTTCGGGCGCGATCCGGCCCGCGAGCGCGTCCAGCGCCTCGCGTTCGGCTTCCTCGCCCGCGAAGCCCGGCACGAGCTGGCGAAGCTGGATGCGGTGCAGGGCGCTCGCCAGTTGTTCGAGCACCACCGCGAAATCGGGCGACAGGCCGGCAACGCGGTCGGCCTCGTCGATCAGCGCCCTGCCATCGCCGTCGGCCAGCGCACGCAGCAGCGTGCCCACTTCGTTGTCGGCGATCGTGCCCAGCATCGCGCGCACATCGTCCACGCGCAGCGTGCCGCCGCCGTGGGCGATGGCCTGGTCGAGCAGCGACAACCCATCGCGCAGCGAGCCGTCCGCGCCGCGCGCGAGCGCATCGATCGCGCCCTCATCGAAGCCGATGCCTTCCTTTTCCAGGATCATCCGCATCTGCCCCGCGATCTGCCCGGGCAGCAGGCGTTTCAGGCCAAACTTCAGGCAGCGCGACAGCACGGTCACCGGCAACTTCTGCGGATCGGTGGTCGCGAGCAGGAACTTCACGTGTTCCGGCGGCTCCTCCAGCGTCTTCAACAATGCGTTGAAGGCGCTTTTGGACAGCATGTGCACTTCGTCCACCAGGTACACCTTGTAGCGGCCCTGCGCGGGTGCGTACTGCGCATTCTCGATCACCTGGCGCACGTCGTCGACGCCGGTGTTGCTGGCTGCGTCGATCTCGATCAGGTCTACGAACCGGCCCGCGTCCACCGCCTTGCAGATCGCGCATTCACCGCACGGGTGCGCCGACATGCCCCGCTCGCAGTTGAGCGCCTTGGCGAGGATGCGGGCGATGGTGGTCTTGCCGACACCGCGGGTGCCGGTGAACAGGTACGCATGGTGGACGCGGCCGGAATCGAGCGCGTGCGTCAATGCCTTGACGACGTGTTCCTGGCCGACCAGTTCGTCGAACTGCCGGGGACGCCATTTGCGGGCGAGGACTTGATAACTCATGGGCACGATCTTGGGGCCGAAAGCCCATTGTGCCAAGGCTGCGCGTCGAGACCAAGCAACCGCCGTTTGCCTTGTGCGGCCGCGGCGCGGCCGGTATCCTGCGCAGTCCGCCGCGAACCGTGTTTCGCCTCGGAGAGGTGTCCGAGCGGTCGAAGGAGCACGCCTGGAAAGTGTGTAAGCGGCTAAACCCCGCTTCAAGGGTTCGAATCCCTTCCTCTCCGCCAGATTGAATCGTTCATGGTGGCCCCGTCGGCGCCTTCGCGACGATAGATCGAAAACCCCGCCAGATCCGGAAGGAAGCAACGGTATCGATCAACTCGTGCGCCGGAGTCTACGCTGGCGGGGCCGCCGCCATTGCCGCATGGCAATGCGTCGCTTACAAGAAACAATAATAGGTGAGCCTTTGTTTTATCGGGATAAGAGCTTTACCACGGATCAACGCGGATCTACACGGATTTCGGGCTTCTGATCCGTGGCCATCCGCGCAGATCCGTGGTAGTGGGTCTTGCTCTACATTCGTCAGTTTCGTCGGGTGCACCGGCCACCGCGCGGACGGCTGAAAGGCTCTCGAGGCGACATTCGAGGAAACTTCGAAACCGCGATCTTCCGCTTCAGGTCAGGGCAGTCGAGAAAGCGATCCCGCGGTGCGTTTGCAGTTGCACGGCCTGGATTTTTGCTTTCAGCCCGCCAGCCCGAAGCGTTGGCGCATGCCCGCCAGGAGCGCCTCGTCGCCTATGTCATGGCGCATCTTCAAAATGGCGTGCGCGTCCTCGCCGGTCACGTAAAGCACCTGTGCACTGCCATCGGTGGCGGCACCGTACAAGGCCTGTGCCAGCTGCCCAGGTGCCATCGCGGAGCCGGCGCTCCGGTTGGCCTGGAAGGCGGCCAACGCCTTGCTGATCGAATCGGCGTACGGGCCGCCATCGCCATCGAAGGTGCGCTGCAGCGAGCGACCCGAAAAGTCGGTGGCCACCGCTCCGGGCGCGAATACCTTGACGCGGATACCCAGCGGCGCCAGCTCGTGGCTGAGTGCCTGCGAGAACCCGACCACCGCGAACTTGGACGCCGCGTACAGGGAATACAGCGGCATCCCCACCAGCCCGCTGAGCGAAGCGACGTTGATGATCACCCCGCGCCGCCGCTCGCGCATGGCGGGCAGCGCAGCCCGGATCACGGCAAACACGCCGTCGACATTCGTGCGCATCTGTCGCTCGATCGCCTCTGGCGTGGCGGTCTCGAACGGCCCGAACAGGCCGTAGCCTGCGTTGTTGATCAGCACTTCGATCGGGCCAAGG
>JBOHYX010000375.1:0-2850 GCA_050738115.1 Rhodanobacteraceae bacterium | reverse complement strand
CGCCCGCCGTGTTTTCCGGCGGACAATGTCCGCCCTACAGCGTTTTCAATTGCAGCGCCGGCGCGATCCGGCTCGCCCGGAACGCGGGCAGCGCGCCCGCGAGCAGGCTCACCACGATCGCCAGCAGGAACGTCACGACGAACATCGACACGTCCATGTGCACCAGGCCGGAATACGGCGTCTGCTGCCGGCGCACCAGCCACAGGCCAAGCAACGTCAACAGCCAACCGCCGATGCCGCCGATGAGGCCGATCAAGCCCGCCTCGGTCAGGCATTGGGCGAATACGGCCCCGCGCGAGGCGCCCAGCGCCCGGCGCACGCCAATCTCGCCCGCGCGGCGCAGGAATTTCGCCAGCAGCAGTCCCACCGTGTTGAACAGGCAGATAGCGAGAAACGCGAACGCCAGCCACGTTTGCAGTTTCACGTTGCGCGGGACCACGTGGTTGTAGTCCAGCCAGCCCATCAGGTCACGCAGTCGCGTCTCGGTATATACGATTCGGCCTAGCGCCTTTTGCTGCTGCGCGTAGCTATCCAAAAACTCATGATAGGACGCAACTTTCGCGGGACTGTCCAGTTCCACCCAGAAGCCGACCCAATTGCAGGGCGCGTTCTCCAGATGGCCGGGGTGCGGAGGAAGCGCCCAACAATTGAACTGCTGGAAGTTGCCGTCGTTGATTTCGAGACTGGTGAAGAACGGCATGAACACGTCTTCTGACTTGCCGTAGAAGCTCGCCGTATCGCCATTGGCGAAGCGGCCGCCAACGACGTTGTAGAACGTCGGCGAGGGCCGCCACGGCTTCAGCACGCCGACGATGCGCACGTCGCTATTGCGGATGCGGAGGATCTTGCCGACGCTGTCGTTGCCGGCGAACAGCTTGTCGTTGAGATCAATGGAAATCACCGCAACGCGCGCACGATTCGCGCCATCCGCTTGCGTCCACGCGCCGCCGTACTCGAACGGCACATCGAACATCGGGAAGAAATCCGAGGTTGTGGACAGCATTGTCAACATCAGTGGCGGATGATTCGTGCCGGGAGCGCTGACCTTGACCGGGCTATCGGCGATCAGCGCCTGGCGATTGGCGCGATGCGCGCTCCACAAGTCCACCGCGGAACGGTAGTCCAGCATGTCGGGCGGCTCGCGATGGGTGCCTCCGTGTGCCGTGGGATCCCCGTCGACCTGCGCGTAAAACAAGTGTGCACTCTTGCCCGGCAGCGGATCGCCGGACAGGATGTGCATCACCGTGAGCATGGTCATGCTGGCGCCGATGCCGACGGCGATTGCGAGCACCATCAGTACCGTCAGAAGCTTGTTGCGCTTCAGGCTGCGGATTGCAAGTTGGAGGTAATACGCGAACATCGCCACTCCTTCACGTCGGACTCCCTCTCCGCCGAGCGGCTCCATCGCCTGGGGGAGAGGGTTCAAAACTCACACGCTCCGCGTCGCTTCCACCGGCGACACGCGCGATGCGCGCAGCGCCGGCGCCAATACCGCGCCTTGGCCCAACAGCACCAGGACGACGATGCCGACGAGCACATACGCAAGCGGCATCCGCTCCATCGCAAACTGCTGCATCATCCACAGGTTCAGACCCACGGCGAGGATCGCGCCCAGCACCACGCCGGCACCCGCGATCAGGAGGTTCTCGCTCTGGAAGTAACGCAGGATGTCGCGCCGGGTTGCGCCGAGCGCGCGGCGGATGCCGATCTGCTTGCGCCGCTGCCCGACCCAGAAGCTGGTGAGGCCGACGATGCCGGCACCGGTGACGCACAGCAGGATCACGCAGATCACGCCCATCAGGATCGCCATGCCGCGGTCGGCGCGATAGGCGTGGAAACGGATCTCGGCGAACGAGTGCACGCTGCGGTCGTCGTAGCTGCCGCTGGTCTCGAGGACCCGCATCGGATTGGCAGCGTAAAGCGCCTTGACCGCCTCGTGCATCGCCGCTTGCAGGCGCCCGGGTTTGGCGCGGATCGCGTAACGCGAAAAGGTCGCATCAAGC
Source organism: Rhodanobacteraceae bacterium (assembly GCA_050738115.1). GTDB lineage: Bacteria > Pseudomonadota > Gammaproteobacteria > Xanthomonadales > Rhodanobacteraceae > 66-474. Next base: position 847 of record JBOHYX010000375.1, on the reverse strand, counting down.
CGGGTCGGGATCAGCACCGAGTTCCAGGCCCAGTTCTCCCAGCTCCCATATTTCGGCACCTGCATCCGCGCGACCACGCCGATGACCCGACTCGGATGGCTGCGGGCAACGTAAATGACCTTGCCGACCGCGCTTTGACCCGGGAACAACTTGTCGGCCAGCGCCTGGGTAATGATGACGACGGGCGGCTGGTGATGGGCGCGAAAACCCTTGTGGTTGTACTCGTCGGCGGTGAAGTTGCGCCCGGCGATCAGGCGCAGCCCCAGTGTGCGGGTCGCGTCACCGCCAGTGAAATAATCCGAGGCTTGGATCGGGCGATCCTGCTGGTCCGGTTTCAATCCGACCCCACCACTCCAGTTGCTGGAAGCAAGCGGCAGCGAGTTGATGGCGATCGCCGATTCCACGTCGGGCAGATTGAGCAGGGTCGCGAGATCGGTGAGCTGCAGCGAATCGAGTTTCTGGATCGAGGCCGGATCATCGCCGGTCGGCGCGCCCACGTATTGCTGCGTGATCATGAACAGGTTGTTCTCATCCAGCCCGGTGGGGCGCTGGATGCGATCGATGCGCTGGCCGATGATGAACGCCGCATTGCAGACGATCGCGAGCGTCAACGCGATCTGCAGCGTGATCAGGGTGACGCCGGCCTTGTGTTTCCGTAGCGCCGCGAGGATGGGGGGAAGGCTCATGCTCGTATCCTTTGTAGGAGCCCGCCTGCGGGCGACCGGAATTCATCGCGCGCAGGCGCGCTCCTACGGGTTATGTGTCAATTCGATTTCAATTGCCACGCCGGCTGCACCGCCGCCGCACGTACGGTGGGGTACAGGCCGGCCAGCATCGTCGCCACGAT
>JBOHYX010000374.1:0-2856 GCA_050738115.1 Rhodanobacteraceae bacterium | reverse complement strand
GATCACGATCACGACATCGATGCCGAGCTTGCGGCCGATGAGGGCGATGCGGATGTATTCCGCGTCCTTGTAGCCGTTGCACACGACCAGCGAGCCCGGTTGCGCAAGGCCCAGCACCGCCAGCAATTCCGGCTTGGAACCGGCCTCGAGGCCGAATCCGGTGCCCGCGGCGCGTGGAGATACCGGTCCCCCCGCGAGCGTCGCTGCGACGGCGCGCTGCTGGTTGACCTTGATCGGGTACAACGCGGTGTAGCCGCCGGCGTAGCCATGCGCGCGCATCGCTGCGCCGAACGCGGCGCGCAGGCGCGCGCGGCGATCGAGCAGGATGTCGGGAAACCGCAGCAGCAGCGGCAGCCGCAGCCCGAGACCCCGGGCGCGCGCGACGGCGTCATCAAGAGCGATCGCGGGGCCCTCGGCACCGCGCGGACGCATGACCGCGCGTCCGTCCGCGCCGACGTCGACGTAACCGTCGCTCCAGTGCGCGACGGAATAGGTGGCACGCGCGGCGTCGACGTTCCAGGCGTTCGTCATCGTGGTTCTCCTGATAACGAGGGTCAGAACGTCGCAGCGGCGGGCCTTGACGCGCGGGAGTGGTCGACCGGAAGCCTGCAACGCCGCGGGATCGACGCGCCATTGTAACTCGCGGTCGTGGCCGGGCCGTTACAATCGCGCGTTGTCGCACGGGATTTCAGCGCATGGCGCCCGGCTGGTTCACCGAAAGACATGAAGCATCCGGTTCATCGGTCGGCTATCGCGTCAGCGAAAAACTCGCCGACGAGACGACGCCGTTCCAGCACATCGAAATCTGGCGCACCACCGACTGGGGCAACCTGATGGCGATCGACGGCTGCGTGATGCTGACCAGCCGCGACAATTTCCTGTACCACGAGATGATGACGCATCCGGCGCTGTTCACCCATCCGGCGCCACGCAACGTGGTGATCATCGGCGGCGGCGATTGCGGCACGCTCACCGAGGTGCTGCGGCACGCTGAAGTCGAAACGGCGGTACAGATCGACATCGACGAGCGCGTGACGCGCCTGTCCGAAAAATATTTCCCCGAATTGTGCGCGTCCAACGGCGACGCGCGCGCGCAGCTCAAGTTCGACGACGGCATCAGGTACATGGCCGATGCGACCACCGCGTCGCTGGACGTGGTGATCGTCGATTCGACCGATCCAGTCGGCCCGGCCGAAGGCCTGTTCAACGCGAAGTTCTACGCGAGCTGCTTCGGCGCGCTGCGCGCGGGCGGCATCCTGGTGCAGCAATCGGAATCGCCGCTGGTGTTGCTGGACCTGATCCGGTCCATGCACGTCGCAATGCGCGAAGCCGGGTTTACCGAGGTGCGTACCCTGCCGTTCCCGCAACCCTGCTATCCGACCGGCTGGTGGAGCTGCACGCTGGCGCGCAAGGGCGGCGAACTCGACGCGTTCCGCGAACGCGATGCCGCCGGCAAGCCGTTCCCGACGCGCTACTACAACGCCGCCATCCACCGCGCCGCGCTGGCGCAGCCGGAGTTCATGCGCGAGGCGCTCGACACCTGAAGCGGCAAGCGCCGCGGCGTCGGCCAGCCGGTGTTCATTCGGGTACGTTAAGTTCATGCTGTTTGTCCACGGGTACCGTGCCATGCGTCTTGCCGTTGGTGTTTCCACCGCGCTCGCGATCGCGCTGAGCGGCGGTGCCGCGCTTGCCGCGCCACCGCCGCCTGCCGCCATGCCCGCGTCTGCCGCCAGCGCCGCGGCGCCAGCCGCCAAGCTTTCGCCGGCAGACCAGAAACGGCTTGCGGCGATCCAGCAGTACCAGCACGACCTCGTGAACGTGGTCGCGCTGCGCGCCGAGCCCGACTACCTGCTGGGCGCCGCGATCCTGGCCGAGCCGTTCAAGAACCTGATCCCGGAGCTCGAGCCCGCGGCGTTGAGCGCGCGTGCGGCGGCCGCCCCGAACGCCGGTCCTGCGGTCGAATGGGCGCGCCTGGATGTCTGCAAGAGCGACGCCGAGTGTCCGAATCCCGATGCGTTCGCCTTTCTCAAGAAGCACGCATCGACCAATGCCGCGGTGTGGCTGATCGCGCTGGACGTCGCCGCGGAGAAGAAGGACGCCGCGGGCGAACTCGCCGCATTGAAGCAGGCCGCCGCCGCGCAGACCTACGACGACTACTACGGCAAGGCGCTGGCTGGCGTCGCCAAGGCGACGACCGTGCTGCCGCCGTTGCCGGACACCACCGCCGGCGCGCACGATGGCCAGCCGGACACCCCGGACGGCGTGCGGGTGCTCATCGCGGTCCGCGCAACCCAGGATCACCTGCGCCCGAATCTCGCGCCGCTGCTGCGCCTGTGCGGCCCGGATGCGGCCGCCAAGGCGCAAGACGCGCGCGCGGCGTGCCTCAGGCTCGCGCACACCCTGCAGTGGGGTTCGAGTCCGATCGGACGCGCGGTGGGCCTGCGCATCCAGGCGGGGCTCGATCCCGCCGACAAGGCCGAGAACGACCAGGCCAGCCAGAATCTTGCGTGGCAGATGCAGCAGTATTCGGCGTTGCTGCAACGCGCCCTCACCGACGCGCCGCTCGCCTCGCAATGGCTGGCGCTGGCGCGCACCGGCGGCACCGAGCTCAGCCTGGTGCTGGCGACGCTGCGCGCCAACGACATCCCGATCGAGGCGCCTGCCGGCGCGGCACCGGCCACTTCGACCGGTAGCTGAGGCGATGGCCGTGCGCGAACTGCTGTTGCTGCGGCACGCGGAGGCGATGGCGGCCAGTTCCGATGGCCGCGATGTCGAGCGGCCGTTGAGCCTCAACGGCGAGACGCAGGCCCGCGCCGCCGGAACCTGGCTGGCCAGCGAGGATGCGCGGCCCGATGT
>JBOHYX010000373.1:0-2870 GCA_050738115.1 Rhodanobacteraceae bacterium | reverse complement strand
GCGGCTGCCTGCTCGGCCGCGCGCCGGCTGCCGCCGCTGCCCTCGAAACGCGCCGCGCGTGGCTGCCCGAGCACGCAGGCGACCGCGAACGTGCGCGCGTGTTCCTCGCCACGTTCGGCCGAAAGCTCGTAGTGCGGCAGCGGCAGCCCGCGCGCCTGCAACCATTCCTGCAGGCGTGTCTTCGGATCCTTTTGCGGCGGCCCGACCTCCGCCAGCGGCTGCTCGAAAATGCCGTGCAGCCAGTCGCGGCACGCCGCGTAGCCACCGTCGCGGTATATCGCCGCGACCAGCGCCTCGAACGCATCCGCGAGGATCGAATCGCGACGGAATCCGCCGCTCTTGAGTTCGCCCGGCCCCAGCCGGAGCACCGCGCCAAGATCGAGTGCGCGCGCGCGTCCGGCGAGCGCCGGTTCGCTGACGAGCTGCGCCCGCAGGCGCGACAGTTCGCCTTCGCTGGCGCGCGGTCGTGCCTCGAACAACATCTCCGCGACGATGAGGTTGACCAGCGCGTCGCCCAGGAACTCCAGCCGCTCGTTGTTGGGACGCCCGGCGCTCCGATGCGTGAGCGCGAGTTGCAGCAACGCCTCGTCGGCAAAGCGATAGCCGAGTTTCACGTCACCCCTGCGCCGGCACCTTCAGGGGTACCGTCTTCTCGAAGTGCACGAGGAAGTCGATGTTGTAGATCCACGGAATCTTCTTGTCGTACGCGAGCTTGAGCGACGAGCCGCCATTCGGGTTGGTCACGACCTGCACGTTCTCGGCGGCGATGTCCGAGTCCGAGAAGTACTGGGAAAGTTCCTGCAGGTTGAGCTGCCGGCGCACGGCGTCGACCGTCATGTCCGAGGACGTGGCCTGGGTCGCCACCGTGTTCAGGGCCTTGGACACGTTCAGGAAATCCATGTAGGCCGGCACCAGCTTCATGCCGGTATAGATGAAGAACGCCGCGATGATCAGGACGATCACGAACCCGACCAGCGTGATGCCCGATTGACGTTTCATGGAGTCGCCCCCTGGAACTTCGATTGAGAATGCGTCCGTTCAAATCCGCGCCGCAACGCGCAGCCGTCCGCGTCATCCTGCCGGATGGCGAAGCTTAATGCATCAACGGTGCCGATGCGCCGCCCGGGGGTGCCTCCGCGGCCGATTTCGTGACGCGCGTCCACCGCGCCAAGCGCTTCTGGCCGGAGGTCAGTTCAGCACGGTCCCGATCCGGTGCCAGCCGGCGAGGCTGAACCAGATGAAGAACGCCTTGCCGGCCAGGTTCTTTTGCGGCACGAAGCCCCAGAACCGGCTGTCGGCGCTGTCGTCGCGGTTGTCGCCCATCGCGAAATAGGAATCCTGGGGCACCACCCACTGGCAGCCGCCATCGGGCAACGGGACGCCGCCCGACCCCTGGCAGTCGTAGGGCTCGATGTAGGCGAACTGGAGCGTGTTGAATTTCACGCCATCCAGATCCTCGGCGTGCAGCGTCACTGGCGACATGTTCGGGTTTTCTTCCATTTCGACGCTGGTCTTGTCGGTCCCGTGGTACAGGCCGATCCGCGACTGCGGGATCGCCTTGCCGTCGACGTAGACCTGCTCGCCGACCATCTTGATGGTATCGCCCGGCAGCCCGACGATGCGTTTGATGTAATCCTCCTTCGGGACCGGCGTGCTGCAACTCGGATCGCCCCCGCGCACCGTCGCGCCATCCGCCAGGTGGCAGGTGTAGCCGGGGTAGCGGAACACCGCGATGTCGCCGCGCTTCGGCTCACCCGGATCGAGACCCTCCAATATCCGGGTATTGCTCACCGGCAAGCGCAGGCCATAGGCGAACTTGTTGACGAGCACGAAATCCCCGACCAGCAGATTCGGCATCATCGACCCCGAGGGAATCCGAAACGGCTCGAGCAGGAAGGTGCGGAACAGCAGCACCGCCAGCACGACCGGGAAAAACGAGCGCGCATAGTCGACCAGCACCGGTTCGCGCGGTTGGGTGCCCGCCGCCTCGGCGCGTGCCGCGCGGCGGTGCGCGAACGCGATGCGATCGACCACCCAGATCACGAAGAACGCCAGCGTGAGCAGCGCCAGCACCAGCGCGAAATCGGAGGTTCGAAACCAGATGTAGATGCAGATGACGACTATCGCCACGAGCGCGGCGGTCCCCCACGCGTCTTTCTTCACTGGGTGTTCCTTGTCGGTTTCCGGCGTGGATGCCATGTTTCTCTCTCGTCATTGCGGGCCGGCGAAAACCTTATCGGCGCCACGACCAGTGATTGTAGGAGCGCGCCTGCGCGCGACCAGGGCTGCAACGCAGCGGCGGCATCGGTCGCGGGCAAGGCCCGCTCCTACCGGTCCGTGCGCAACACCGCGAGGAACGCTTCCTGTGGAATTTCGACGCGGCCGACCTGCTTCATGCGCTTCTTGCCTTCCTTCTGTTTCTCCAGCAGCTTCTTCTTGCGCGAAACGTCGCCGCCGTAGCATTTTGCCAGCACGTTCTTGCGCAGCGCCTTCACCGTCGAGCGCGCGATCACCTGTCCGCCGATCGCGGCCTGGATCGCGACGTCGAACATCTGCCGCGGAATCAGCTCGCGCATCCGTTCGACCAGGTCGCGGCCGCGCCGGTCGGCCTGGGCACGATGCACGATCAGCGAGAGCGCGTCCACGCGGTCGCCGTTGATCAGGACGTCCACGCGCACGAAGGGACCGGCCTGGAAGCGGTCGAAATGGTAGTCCATCGATGCATAACCGCGGCTCACCGATTTCAGGCGATCGAAGAAGTCCAGCACCACTTCCGCAAGCGGCAGTTCATAGCTGATCCGCACCTGGCTCGCGAGGTACTGGATCGAGCGTTGCACGCCACGTTTTTGCTCGCACAGCGTGATCACGCT
>JBOHYX010000372.1:0-2878 GCA_050738115.1 Rhodanobacteraceae bacterium | reverse complement strand
TACGGGGGTAGCCCGTTTCGACCAGGTCCTTGCGCAGTACCAGGCCGCCCCGCAGGTGACGCGGCACCGCCTGTGGCTCGATGCGATGCAGGCCGTGCTGACTAAAAACCACGTCGTCGTCAATACCGGTTCCGGCAACGTGATCGTCCAGTTTCCGCTGCAGCGCCCGGGCGCGGCTCCTCCGCCGGCCAGCGCGGCCACTGCGAGCGCGCCCGCGTCGGCCGCGTCAGCCTCGACGCCGGCCGTTCCAGCCCCTGCCCCGGGTGCGTCGATCAGCATTCCGGTGACCTCCGGCCCGATCGTGAAGGGGGGCGCATGAAATACGCGATTCCCATCCTGATCATCGTGTTGGCACTGCTGGCAGCCAATGGCGTGTACGTCGTGGGCGAGGGGCACGCCGCCGTGTTGTCGCGGCTGGATCGGGTCGAGGCTGCGGGCATCGGTCCCGGGTTGCATGCCAAGGTGCCGTTCGTGCAGGACGTGACCGTCTACGACTCACGCGAGCTTTCGTCGCAGGCCGAGCCGGTCGACATGAAGACGCGCGACGGCCAGACGGTGCGCGTCGGCTTCCACGTGTTCTGGCGGGTCGTCGACCCGACAGCGTATTTCAAGGCGACGTCGGGTGATGAATTGCGGGCAACCCAGCAGATGGATTCGCTGGTCCGCGCTGCGCTGCGCAAACGGGTGGCCGATCGCGACCTGTCTGATCTGCTGGTCGCCACCAACGGCGACTTCGGGGCCGTCGTCCGCAAGCAGGTGGCTGGCGAAGTCCGGACGAAACTCGGCGTTGACGTGTTGAACGTGGAAATCGGCCGCGTGCTGCCGCCCGAGGATTCGCTGGCTGCCGTATACAAGGGCATGAGCGCCGAAGCCCAGGCCCAGGCCGGCAGCGTGCGCGCCGAGGGCGAAGCGGCCGCCGCGGCCATACGCGCGCAAGGCGATGCACAGGACCAGCAGGTCCTTGCCGCGGCCGACCAGGCGGCGGCAACCGTGCGCGGCCAGGGCGATGCCGAGGCCGCGAAAATCTACGCGGCCGCGTCCGCGAAGGATCCGAAATTCTTCAGCTACTGGAGCAGCCTGGAGGCGTGGCGCAAGAGCTTCAGCGGCGGCGGCGCGGTCGTCGTGCTCGACAAGGATTCACCGTTCATGCGGGCGGTCGATGCGGGCGCGACAGGCGCGGCCTCGGCGGGAAAGAAATAGAGAGGAATGTTTTGGGCGTTACGGTAACGTACAAGAGCACGTCGCGGCTGCGTGGTTTTGTAGGAGCGGCCCTTGGCCGCGATTGGTGCGGGTCATGCGTTCGGGTCGCGCGCACGGCGCGCTCCTACCGCACCATCGCCGGCGACGTCGCCCCACAAAACGAACCGTTCAGGCGATAAAGCAATGGGACAAAGCGTAGTCATCCTCGGGGCCCAATGGGGCGACGAAGGCAAGGGCAAGATCGTCGACCTGCTGACGCAGGACATCGGTGCCGTGGTGCGCTTCCAGGGCGGCCACAACGCCGGCCACACGCTGGTGATCAAGGGCAAGAAGACGGTCCTGCACCTGATCCCGTCGGGCATCCTGCGCGAGGGCGCGCTGTGCCTGATCGGCAACGGCGTGGTGCTCTCGCCCGCGGCGCTGCAAAAGGAGATTGCCGAACTGGAAGCCAACGGCGTCGAAGTACGCCCGCGCGTCAAGATCAGCCCGGCGACGCCATTGATCATGCCGTACCACATCGCGCTCGACCAGGCGCGCGAAAAAGCCGCGGGCGCCGGCGCGATCGGCACGACCGGCCGTGGCATCGGCCCCGCGTACGAAGACAAGGTTGCGCGTCGGGGCGTGCGCGTCGCCGACTTGAGTTACCCGAAGGAACTCGCGGACAACCTGCGCGCAGTGATGGACTACCACAACTTCGTATTGACGAAGTTCCTCAACGCCGATGCGGTCGATTACCAGCAGACGCTCGACGAGACGCTCGCCTTCGGCGAGTACGTCGAGCCGATGAAGTCGGACGTCGCCGGCATCCTGCACGACCTGCGCCGCAACGGCGAGCGCGTGCTGTTCGAGGGCGCGCAGGGCGCGCTGCTCGACATCGACCACGGCACCTATCCGTACGTCACCTCGTCGAACACCACCACCGGCGGTGCGCTGGCCGGTGCCGGCGTCGGCGCCGACTACATCGACTACGTGCTCGGCATCGCCAAGGCCTATGCGACGCGCGTGGGTGGCGGCCCGTTCCCGACCGAACTCGACGACGACATCGGCGCGCACATCCGCAAGCGCGGCGACGAATTCGGCGCGTCCACCGGCCGCCCGCGCCGCTGCGGCTGGATGGACATCGTGGCGCTGAAACGCGCGGTGCTGATCAACGGCATCACCGGCCTGTGCATCACCAAGCTCGACGTCCTCGACGGCATGGACAAGCTGAAGGTGTGCATCGCCTACCAGTACCGCGGCAAGCGCACCGAATACGCGCCGCTCGACGCCGAGGGCTGGAAGGAATGCACGCCGGTGTACCTCGAATTTCCCGGCTGGGACGAATCCACCCACGGCGTCACCGAGTGGGACAGGCTTCCGCCGGCCGCACGCACGTACTTGCGTGCGCTCGAGGAGCTTGCCGGCTGTCCGCTCGCGATCGTTTCCACCGGGCCCGACCGCGACGCCAACATCATCCTGCGCGATCCGTTTGCATGACTGCCACCTGGATCGTCCAGCGCGCCACCGACACGCGGTTCCCGATCCGCATCGCGATCGAGCAGGACGGCCGCATGCTGTTCGCGGTGCGCGCGAAATCGGCGTGGCCGGGTGCCGGCTCGCAGGTCTTCTGCCTGCGCGAGCGCGAAGTCGATTTGCTGGAAACGTTGGGAGAAGTCGAACGCGTGACGGTCGCGCACCT
>JBOHYX010000371.1:0-2885 GCA_050738115.1 Rhodanobacteraceae bacterium | reverse complement strand
GCCACGGCCACCACGGCGGCGCGTGGAAGGTTGCCTACGCCGACTTCGTGACCGCAATGATGGCGTTCTTCCTGGTGATGTGGATCATCGGCGTCGGCACGCGCGAGCAGAAGGCGGCGATCGCGGCGTACTTCCGCAATCCGAGCGCCACGCCGGGAACGGCGACGGTCGCGCCGCCCGGAAAGGATGGACCCAGCGGCGCCAGCGATTCCATGATCAAGCTGGGTGGCGCGATGGACCTCTCGCACGGCCCCGGCAAGGATCGCCACAACGGGCCAGTCGGCGCGGCGTCGAAGGAGCAAATCGACGAACAGGCGCGCGAGCTCGACCGCAAGCGGCTGGAAGAATTGAAGGTCCAGTTGAACGCGGCGATCCAGAACAGCCAGGCGCTGGCCCCGTACAAGGACCAGTTGCTGCTGGACATCACCCCCGAGGGTCTGCGCATCCAGATCGTGGACAAGCTCAACCGGCCCATGTTCGACCTCGGCAGCGCGCGCCTCAAGAATTACACCGACGCCATCCTCGAAGAGTTGGCGAAGTTCATCAACAAGGTACCCAACCGCATCACCATCAGCGGCCACACCGACGACGCGCCCTACAGCAACGATCACGGTTACAGCAACTGGGAACTGTCCGCCGACCGCGCCAACGCCGCGCGCCGCGCACTGGTGGCTGGTGGACTGGACGAAGACAAGATCGCCGAGGTAGTCGGACTTGCCGCCGCGGTGCCGCTGGACAAGGCCGACCCGCGCGACCCGATCAATCGCCGCATCAGCATCATCGTGCTGACCAAAAAGGCCGATGCGGCGGTATTGTCGCAGGCCGGCGGCAGCGTCGCGCTTCCCGGTTCAGGCCCGCGCGCGCCGACCGGCGCGGTGCACGGCTGAGGGAAACACCATTATTGTCGACGGTCGGTGCCCAACGCCGGGCATCGCGGCCTGCGGGAAGACTGTCGAAAGACTTTACACGATTTCATGTGTGTTTTGGCCCCAATGACGGTGTTTTGCGCGAGAGCGGGCGTGGACAGGCGGGTTTTGGCCGGTTCCAGCCCGACTTTTTGGCATAAGTCAACGTCCGCACCGCCGCGCGAACGGGAATCGTGCCGGAGCGTCGAGATTCTTTACAAAAAGCGGGTTCCGGAGCCGGCGTTGGATATATTTTGTTTTTACAAACAAACACTTATTGATTGGCACCGAACTTGCATCAAGTGTATCGCGGAATCAGGACATCCTGCATCGAGCCGATGAAGGGTCGTGATCCAACAGGCTTACTTTCGGAGACAGCAACGTGAACAGCAAACCCAACGGCAAGTTCCCGTCTCGGCGCTTCCAGGCGCTTACCGCCGCGGCCGCACTGGTGACCGGCATGTGTTTCGGCACCGCGGCGTATGCCACGCCGCTCACCATCGTCTCGGTCGTGGGTGGTGCTCCGACCGGCGTCACCCACGAAAATTTTGACAACCTTCCGCTCGGCAACTCTGGCGGCACCACCGGCAGTGGCATTGTCGTGTCCTTCGCGCCCGACGCCCAAGCGGTACAGGGTACGCTCGCCAACACGTACGCGGCGCCGTTCCTGTCCGGCGGCAACGGCTTGGGCTTCGGCAGCCCCAACCAGCCAAACGGTCAGGATGCAACGACGTTCCTCACCAGCGGCTCGACGGGTGGGGTTGCGGGGGCCGCGGTCACCCTGACCCTCCCGGGTCTCGAGAAGTACATGGGGATCCTCTGGGGTTCCGTGGACACCTACAACACCCTGACGTTCTACAACGGCAACACTCTGGTCGGCAGCATCACGGGCACCGATGTGGACACAGCGGCCAACGGCAATCAGGGCGCGACCGGTACGTTCTACGTCAACATCAATTCGTCCATGGCGTTCGACCGGGTCGTGGCGACCAGTTCCCAGTACGCATTCGAATTCGACAACGTCGCCTTCAACCCCACGCCTGTGGCAGTCCCGGAACCGGGCGTCTTGGGTCTGTTCGGGCTCGGCCTGCTGCTGGTCGGATCCGGCTACTGGCTGCAGCGGCGTCGGTTGACCTGAAAAGGCATCACCCGCTTTATTCGAAACGCCCCGGAATCCCGGGGCGTTTTCTTTGTCTGCAGAGGATGGGAAAGCGGATCATGCCGGCACGCCGTCACGATTTTGCCCGACTCGCTCCGTCCTTCGAGGGCTCGCATCCGTGGGACAGGTCAAGCGATTGGCCTGACCGTCCCAGCCTCCCGATCCGGGTGTCGCGATTCCTTACAAATTTGGCACTTCGTTAAGAGCCGCGAAATCCATCAGTGAGCCTGCGCGACCACGCAAACACATGCGCCGTGGGTCGACCGGCAACCGAATCCGCGGATCCCTCAGGGCTTGATGAACCTGATCGTCATGCAGTCGGATTCGCCGATCGCCTGCATCTTTGCCTTTTCGCTTGGCGACGAGTCGTCAAGGGTCGGCGGCAACTTGAACACGCTGATATCGAGGGGATCGTTCGGATTCGCATTGATTTCGGATACGCCGGCCAACCGGAATCCGGCCTTGAGCCCGGCGTTGATCACGTAGTCTTCCGGGATGCGGTGGAACTCGTGTGCCACTTGCACCGCGTTGGCGTATGGCAACGCGCGATGGTCGGTGATGCCGAACACGCCGCCCGGTTTGAGGACGTTGTACGCTGCCTTGAAAATCGAGGCGAGCGCGGCGGGACTCACGTTCAGGAAATCGTGGACGTTGCGGAAGGTCAGCACCATGTTGGCCGAATCATCCGGACCCAGCTTGACCTGGTGCAGCGACGGCGCAAACGGAAGTCCGCGCTCGACGTGGCCATAAACGGCCGGATCTGCCGCGAGCTTTGCATCGAATACCTTGCCGCTGCGCACCGCGAACTTGCCCGCATCCGC
>JBOHYX010000370.1:0-2889 GCA_050738115.1 Rhodanobacteraceae bacterium | reverse complement strand
TGGCGCTGCTGGTGATCGGGTGGCGCCACGGCGTGTCGCTCGCAACGCTGAAGGGCTCCCGACACACGTTGCTGGCGCTGAACGCGGCGCATCCGCTGTCCTTCGCGGCGGCATTCTTCGGTTTGTACGCCTTGGTGGCAGGCCTCTCGCTGCCGTTCGCCGAGGTCATGACCGTGGCCGCGGGCGCGCTGTTCGGGCTGTTCGAGGGCACGCTGGTGGCGTCCTTCGCCTCGACGCTGGGCGCTACGCTTGCGATGCTGAGCAGCCGCTTCCTGTTCCGCGACTGGGTGCGAAGGCACGCCGGCCAGCGGCTGCGGCGATTCGAGCAGGGCGTGGTCCGCGACGGCGCGTTCTATCTTTTCAGCGTGCGCCTCGTGCCGGTGATCCCGTTTTTCCTGATCAACCTCTTGGCCGGACTGGTGCCGATGAAGCTGCGCACCTACTGGTCGGTGAGCCAGTTGGGCATGCTGCCCGGGACGCTGGTGTACGTCGCAGCCGGCACCCAGCTCGGGCAGGTCACGTCATTGTCGGGACTGCTGTCGCCGACGCTGATCGGCGCCCTCGTGCTGCTCGCGTTGCTGCCTTGGCTGGCGCGCGGGATTCTCGCGCTGGCCCGTCGCCGACGCGTGTACCACGGTTGGCCACGCCCCGCGTCGTTCGACCGCAATCTGGTGGTGATCGGCGCCGGCGCGGCCGGGCTGGTCAGCGCTTACATCGCCGCCACCATGCGCGCGAAGGTGACGCTCATCGAGGAACAACGCATGGGCGGCGATTGCCTCAACACCGGCTGCGTACCGTCCAAGGCGCTGATCCACATCGCGCGCGTGGCGCACGCGCTGCGGCAAGCCCGCCATTTCGGGATCGATGCGGGGACGCCGCAGGTGGATTTTGCGGCGGCGATGCAGCAGGTGCGCGATGCCATCGCCGCGGTCGCGCCGCACGATTCGATGGAACGTTATTGCAAGCTCGGCGTGGACGTGTGCCGCGGACACGCACGCATCCGCTCGCCGTGGTGCGTGGAGGTGGACGGCAAGCCGATCACCACCCGCGCGATCGTGATCGCCGCGGGTGCCGAACCCCGTGTGCCTGATCTCCCGGGTCTGGCCGAAGCGGGGTTTCTCACTTCCGAGACCCTATGGATGCTCGAGGCTTTGCCAGCACGTTTGTTGATCCTGGGCGGCGGACCCATCGGCTGCGAGTTGGGCCAGGCCTTTGCGAGGCTCGGCTCGCGCGTCACGCTGGTCCAGAAGGGCGAACGCTTGCTGGCACGCGAAGACAACGAGGTCACCGCGTTCGTCGCCACGCGTCTGCGCGAAGACGGGGTGGACGTGCGCACATCCCACAAGGCGGTTGCGGTCGAAACCGATGGCGATGGCAAGTGGCTGCGCTGTGAACACGACGGCGCCTCCACGCTGATCGCGTTCGATGAAATCCTGGTCGCGGTCGGGCGGGTGCCGCGCACGCAAGGCTATGGGCTGGAGGACCTGAAGATCCCGCTGACGCCGCGCAAGACCATCGAAACCGACGCGTACCTGCAGACGCTGTATCCCAACATCTACGCCTGCGGCGATGTCGCCGGGCCGTGGCAACTGACCCACGCCGGGGCACATCAGGCCTGGTACGCCACGCTCAATGCACTGTTCGGCGGCATCAAGCGCTTTCGCGTGGATACACGGGTGATGCCGGCGGTGGTCTTCACCGATCCGCAAATCGCCCGCGTCGGATTGAACGAACGCGAAGCCGGGCAGAACAGTGTCGAATACGAAATCACCCGTTACGACTTGGCCGAACTCGACCGCGCGCTGGCCGAGCACGCGCCCGAAGGCTTCGTCAAGGTGCTGAGCGTGCCCGGCAAGGATCGCATCCTGGGCGCGACCTGCGTGGGACCGCACGCGGGAGAATGGATCGCCGAATTCGCGCTGGCGATGCGCCACCACATTGGCCTCAACGGCATCCTCGCCACCGTCCACGCCTACCCGACGTTCGCCGAAGCCAATCGGTACGCCGCCGGCGCTTGGAAAAAGGCGCACGCCCTCGAACGCATCCTGCGCTGGCTCGGGCGCTGGCAGCGCTGGCGGCGGCACGAGCGCGCCGCAACGGACACCGCGCCGCCGCAACACAAGTTGTCCCCAGTCAAAAAGGAGAATCCCCTCGCATGAATGCCGTCGCCGCCGATCGTCACCCGTCTTTTGCCGAAACCTTGCGTGCCCACGGCCTGCGCCTGCCGCGCACCCGGCTGGAAATCCTGCAGGTCAATGTCGGCAAACTGTGCGATCTGGCCTGTCATCACTGCCACGTGGAAGCCGGCCCGAAGCGCACCGAGATCATGCAGGAGGCAACGGCTGCGCGCATCCTCGAACTGCTCGCCGATGCGCCGGACGTGCACACGGTGGACCTCACCGGCGGCGCGCCGGAAATGAACCCGCATTTCCGTACTCTGGTGCGCGAATCGCGTGCGCTTGGCAAGGCCGTGATCGACCGCTGCAACCTGACCATACTGTTCCGCCCGGGCCAGGAAGACACCGCCGGGTTTCTTGCCGCGCAGGGCGTCAAGGTCATTGCCTCGCTGCCCTGCTACACCCAATCCAACGTCGAGAAACAGCGCGGGCAGCACGTGTTCGATCCGAGCATCCGCGCCCTGCAAAAACTGAACGCGCTCGGCTACGGCCGCGAAGGCTTCGGTCTGGAGCTGGATCTGGTCTACAACCCGGTGGGCGCCACGCTGCCGCCTCCGCAGGAATCACTGGAGGCCGATTACCGTCGCGAACTCGGAGAACACTTCGGCATCGTGTTCAACCGCCTGTTCACGATCACCAACATGCCGATCAAGCGTTTCCTGCACCTGCTGGAACGCGAGGGGCGCTGCGAGCAATACATGCAGACCCTGCT
>JBOHYX010000369.1:0-2898 GCA_050738115.1 Rhodanobacteraceae bacterium | reverse complement strand
GGTGCACCAGGCGCTCGTCGAATCGGTCGGCGACGACCATTCATTGGAATGAAATGAAAAGCTCTCCCCTTCAAGAGGGCGAGCTCGTAGGGCGGACCTCGTCCGCCCGCTCGATCGGCGGGCATTCCCCGCCCTGCATTGCAATTCACCCAAGGGACACTCCATGTCGATCGAAGTCAAGGTTCCGGTACTTCCCGAGTCCGTCAGCGACGCCACCATCGCCGCCTGGCACAAGCAACCCGGTGACGCGATCCATCGCGACGAGAACCTGGTCGATCTCGAGACCGACAAGGTCGTGCTGGAGGTTCCCGCGCCCGCCGACGGGGTGCTGAAGGAAATCCGCCACCAGACTGGCGACACCGTCAACAGCGAGGACGTGATCGCGATCCTGGAGGAAGGGGCGGCAGCCGAAGCGGGACTCGGGACTCGGGACTCGGGACTCGGGAAAAACGAGTCACCGGCACCAGGGAACGACGGCAACGAGCCGCAGAGAGCCGAAGCATCCGCCCCGGAGAAGTCCGGGAAACGCGAATCCAAAGCCGGGAACGAAAATCTTTCGCCGGCGGCGGCACGCATGGCGGCCGAAGACAAGATCGACGTATCAAAGGTCGAGGGCACCGGCCGCGGCAGCCAGGTGACCAAGGAAGACCTGGTCAATTACCAACGCGCCCCGAAGCCGAGTCCCGTGTCCCGTGTCCCGAGTCCCGGCTCTCCGGAGTCCCGAGTCCCGAGTCCCGCCGCGCGCGCTCCGAGCCCCGGCTCCCGCCCCGAAGAACGCGTGCCGATGACGCGGATGCGCGCGCGCATCGCCGAACGCCTGCTGCAATCGAAGAATTCGACCGCGATGCTGACGTCATCCAATGAGGTCAACCTCGCGAAAGTCGTCGCGATGCGCAAGGAGTTGGGCGAGCGGTTCCAGAAGACGCACGACATCAAGCTCGGCTACATGAGTTTCTTCGTACGGGCCGCCTGTGAAGCGTTGAAGCGCCACCCCGTCGTGAACGCCTCGATCGATGGCAACGACATCATCTACCACGGCTACCAGGACCTCTCCATCGCGGTCGCGACCGACCGCGGATTGGTGACGCCGGTGCTGCGCGATGCGCAGGACATGAGCTTTGCCGACATCGAGAAGGCGATCGCGGATTTCGCGAAGCGGGCGCGCGAGGGGCGCCTGACGCTGGAGGACCTGCAGGGCGGCACGTTCACCATCACCAACGGCGGCACATTCGGTTCGCTGTTTTCGACGCCGATCGTGAATCCGCCGCAGAGCGCGATCCTCGGCATGCACACGATCAAGGAGCGCGCGGTGGTCGAGGACGGCCAGGTCGTCGCCGCACCGATGATGTACATCGCGATCAGCTACGACCACCGGATCGTCGATGGCAAGGACGCAGTGCTGTTCCTGGTCGACATCAAGAACCAGCTCGAGAATCCGTACGCGATGCTGCTTGGCCTGTAAGACCAGGAAGCCGGGACTCGGGACTCGGGACCCGGGACTCGGCGAAGCCGCAGCTTGGACTCCTGACACGTACACGCTCGGATTGGCTGACCAGAGCGTCAGCTCATGAGCTGTTTCGAGTCCCGAGTCCCGAGTCCCGAGTCCCGCTTTCAGAAGGACTCAAGCAATGCCAGATACCAACAAATTCGACATCATCGTCATCGGTGCCGGTCCTGCCGGGTACGTCTGCGCGATCCGCGCGGCGCAACTGGGGCTCAAGACCGCGTGCATCGATGCCTTCAAGGGCAAGGACGACAAACAGGCGCTCGGCGGCACCTGCCTCAACGTGGGCTGCATTCCGTCCAAGGCGCTGCTGGATTCGTCCAGGCAGTTCTGGAACCTCGCGCACAACCTGCCCGCGCACGGGATCAGCGTCGAAAATGCCAAGGTCGACATGGCGACGTTCATCGGCCGCAAGGACAAGATCGTCAAGCAGTTCACGGGCGGCGTCGCGCTGCTGTTCAAGTCCAACAAGGTCACGCCGTTCTTCGGCACCGGCAAGCTGCTGCGCGCAGACAAAAGCGGCGGCAACAAGGTGGAAGTCACCGGCGCAAACGGCAAGAAGGAAACGCTCGAAGGCGCCAACGTGGTCATCGCGACCGGCTCGATGCCGGTCGAACTGCCGTTCGCGAAATTCGACGGCAAGGGCATCATCGACAACGTCGGCGCGCTCGATCTCGACAAGGTGCCGAAGCGCCTGGGCGTGATCGGCGCGGGCGTGATCGGGCTGGAGCTCGGCTCGGTGTGGAAACGTATGGGCGCCGAGGTGACCATCCTCGAGGCACTGCCCGATTTCCTCGGCGCTGCCGACGCCGACATCGCCAAGGTCGCCGCACGCGAATTCAAGAAGCAGGGCCTCGACATCCATCTTGGCGCCAAGGTCTCGCAGGCCGACGTCAAGAAGAACGCAGTCGAAGTCACCTACTCCGACAAGGACGGCGAGCACAAGCTCACGGTCGACAAACTGCTGGTCGCGGTCGGCCGCCGCGCCTACACCAAGGGGTTGCTGGGGGAAGGCACCGGCGTGAAGACCGACGAGCGCAGCCGCGTCGAGGTCGACGACACCTGCTGGACGGGCGTCGACGGCGTGTGGGCCATCGGCGACTGCGTGCGCGGGCCGATGCTGGCGCACAAGGGCTCGGAAGAAGGGGTGATGGTCGCCGAGCTGATCGCCGGCCGTGCGGGCCACGTCGACTACGGCGTGATCCCATGGGTGATCTACACCGAGCCCGAAATCGCCTGGACCGGCAAGACCGAAAAGCAGTGCAAAGACGAAGGCATTCCGTACAAGACCGGCTCGTTCCCGTTCGCCGCCAATGGCCGCGCGGTCGCGATGAATGAACCCGCGGGCCTCGTGAAGATCGTCGCGCACGCGGAAACCGACCGCATCCTTGGCG
>JBOHYX010000368.1:0-2899 GCA_050738115.1 Rhodanobacteraceae bacterium | reverse complement strand
CGTCAGCGACTCGACCGTCAGCGGTTTGCCGGGATCGGTGCGGTTCTCGGGTTTCGCGCTGGCGATCACGACCAGCGGGTGCAGCTCGACGGAACCGCGGGCCGCGCGGTTGCCGGTGCGGATACGCTTGGCGTCTTCGGCCGCGAGCAGCCCATCGGCGATCAGCGCGACCAGCACTTCGCCGAGTTCCAGGCGTCCGTGGCGGCCGAGCACCGTGGTCGAATTGGGAATCGCCGCCATTGCTTGCCCCACTGAAAAATCCGCTACCCGCCGGCGGATCACCCAACTCAATTCGTCATTCCGGGGCCGTCGTCGGCTCCATCGGTGGCGGAACCCGGAATCCAGTTCTTGCTTGTCTACCGAGGCAGCCGGAGCACGCAAGTCCGCGTAAAATCGACCCCCGCCGCTATACTAACGCGCTTTGTGCGGCGCACCGGGGCGGCCTTGTCGGTACCCACCTTCCAGGACGTGATCCAGACCCTAAACCGCTACTGGGCGGAGCAGGGATGCGTGCTGCTGCAGCCACTGGATCTCGAGGTCGGCGCCGGCACCTTCCATCCCGCGACGTTCCTGCGCGCGCTCGGTCCCGATCCGTGGGCCGCCGCTTACGTGCAACCCTGCCGGCGTCCGACGGATGGGCGCTACGGCGAGAATCCCAATCGCCTGCAGCAGTACTACCAATATCAAGTTGTCCTGAAGCCGAATCCCGACGACGTGCTGGACCGCTACTTCGGCAGCCTGCGGGAACTTGGCATCGATCCGCTGGTGCACGACCTCAGGCTCGTCGAGGACAACTGGGAATCGCCGACGCTGGGCGCGTGGGGGCTCGGCTGGGAAGTGTGGCTGAACGGGATGGAGATCACGCAGTTCACGTATTTCCAGCAGGCCGGCGGCCTCGAGTGCAAGCCCGTCACCGCCGAGATCACCTACGGCCTCGAGCGCCTCGCGATGTACCTGCAGAACGTCGACAGCGTGTTCGACCTGGTATGGACGCAGGCGCCGCACGGCGTCGTCACCTATGGCGACGTGTTCCATCGCAACGAGGTCGAGCAGAGCGCCTACAACTTCGAGCACGCCGACACCGCCGAGATGTTCCACCGCTTCGATGCTTGCGAAGCGGAAGCCAACAAGCTGGTTGGGCTCAACCTGCCGCTGCCGGCGTACGAGCAGGTGATGAAGGCCAGCCACGCCTTCAATCTGCTGGATGCACGCCGCGTGATTTCCGTGACCGAACGGCAGCGATACATCCTGCGCGTGCGCGCGCTGGCGCAGGCGGTCGCGAAGGCATGGACCGCGCCGCGCGAAGCGGTGGCGGAGGCGGCGCATGGCTGAGCGCTCGCTGCTGATAGAGATCGGGGTGGAAGAGCTTCCGATCCACGCGGCGGATGATCTCGTGCACGCGTTTGCGAATGGCTTGTGCGAGGGCCTGTCGAAGCGCGGTATCGCGACCGACGTGGCGCACGCACATACATACGCGACGCCGCGGCGCCTTGCCGTGCTGGTGCCAGGTGTCGCGTTCACGCAGGCCGAAGAGTGCAGCGAGAGTTTCGGGCCGCATGTGAACATTGCGCTGGACGCGGACGGCCACCCGACGAAAGCGCTGCTCGGCTTCGCGCACAAGGCTGGCGTCGACTGGTCCCGGCTTGAACGCGCGAGCGATGCGAAAGGCGAACGCTTCGTGCATCGCCGCGTCGCGCCGGGCCGTACCACCGCCGAGCTGGTCCCCGAGATCGTGCGCGAAGTTGTGGCGGCGCTGCCGATCGCGAAACCCATGCGCTGGGGCGATCACGAATTTGCATTCGCCCGCCCGGTGCACTGGCTGGTGATGCTGCACGGCGACCAGGTCGTCGCGGGCGAACTGTTCGGCGTCAAGAGCGGCAGGCAGTCGCGCGGCCATCGCTTCATGCATCCGGCGCCGGTGCACCTTGCCGATGCCGACGGCTACGCGGACGCCTTGCTTGCCGCGAACGTCGTGGCCGATCCCGTCGAACGCCGCCAACGCATCCGCGACGACGTCGCGCGGGTGGCGCCGGTGGGGTGCATGCCGCGCCTCGATGGTGCGCTGCTCGATGAACTTGCGAACCTCAACGAGTGGCCGGTCGCGATCGCCTGCGCGTTCGACCGCGCGTACCTTGCGGTCCCGCACGAGGCGCTGGTCACGACCATGCGCGCCAACCAGAAATTCGTGCCGGTGTTCGACGCGGAAGACAAGCTCACCGAACACTTCATCGGCGTCGCCAACCTCGCCTCGAAGGACCCCGCGCAAATCCGCCACGGCTACGAGCGCGTGATCCGGCCGCGCTTCGCCGACGCGAAATACTTCTTCGATGAAGACCTGAAGACGTCGCTCAAGGCGTACCAGCAAGGCCTGCGCGACGTGGTGTGGCAACGCGGACTGGGCAGCCTGTGGGACAAGACCGTACGCGTGGCCGAGCTCGCGAGCGCGATTGCCGAGCGCCTGTTCGCGCAGGGTGTGGACGTGGATGCGGCCCAGGTCGCACACGCCGCGGGCCTGTCGCGCTGCGACCTGTTGACACGCATGGTCGGCGAATTCCCGGAGCTGCAGGGCGTGATGGGTCGTCATTACGCTGCGGCGCAAGGCGAGCCGGCGGAAGTCGCGAGCGCGCTGGATGAGTTCTACCGGCCGCGCAATGCGGCGGACGACATTGCGCAGGGCGCGCCCGCGCAATGCGTGTCGCTCGCGGACAAGCTCGACACGCTGGCCGGCATCTTCGCGGTGGGCCAGAAGCCCACCGGCAACAAGGATCCGTTCGCGCTGCGCCGCGCGGCGCTGGGGCTCGCGCGCACGTTGATCGAGGGGCGGCTTGATCTGGACGTGGATGCCTTGCTCAAAGACGCGGTGATACAGGCGAATGTAGCCGTCGCGCAGACCGCCACG
>JBOHYX010000367.1:0-2904 GCA_050738115.1 Rhodanobacteraceae bacterium | reverse complement strand
AGAAGCTTGAGAGCCTTTTTGCCACGGATTTGCACGGATGCGCACGGATAAAGGCTTTAGATCCGTGTGATCCGTGTCGATCCGTGGTAAAGGCTTTGATCTGCAACAAGGATTTACGTAATTTGTCTCTTGAGAGCGGCCCCACGGCCCGTTCCCAACGCGGCCTGCGGATCCGGCGGCGCACGATGAGGCAGGCGCGGTTCGCGCGAGAATTCGCAAGGTGGCGATCGGACATTCGGCCCCACTCCATGCAACGGGGTCGAGGATAGTCGCGTGCGGGCGAGACCCGCCAATGAAAAAACGCGTACCTGGCATAACCGGGGGTTTGAGGCGGCACATCCCGCCGCTGCGCGAACGCTGCCGTCTTCAGCTACCCCAGAATCCGGGCGCCGGAGGAAACAACCGACCTGCCCTTACGCTCACCCCATCGGGGTAGTCGTCCTGCAGCCAGCAGGGTCCATCGAGGTCGACGAACGCCGCTTCGCGGGCGATTTCGAGTGCAGGTGCGATGCCCAGCGACGAGCCCACCATGCAGCCGACCATGATCGTGAAACCTCCGGTGCGCGCAGCGTTCAACAGACGCCACGCCTCGGTCAACCCACCGGTCTTGTCCAGCTTGATATTGACGACCTGATAGCGGCCGCGCAGCCACTGCAGGTCCGACGTCACGTGGCACGCCTCGTCCGCACAGACCGGGATGCGACCGGAGAAGTCGAGCAACGCGTCGTCCGCATCGGCGGGCAACGGTTGCTCCAGCAAGCTGACGCCGGCGCGCTCGAGCGGGCCTTGCATGTCGCGCAGCAGCCCGATGTCCCAGCTTTCGTTCGGATCGACGATGAGACGCGCGTTGGGTGCCGCGCGGCGTACGGCATCGATCCGGGCTGCCGGGGCGTCCGCATCGACCTTGACCTTGATCAGTGCAGCCTCGGCAAGCCGGGATGCCACGACCGCCATCTGCTCCGGGGTATCGATGCCGACGGTCAACGCCGTCACGAGCGGCGCAGGTTGCGGACGCGCGAGCCGGGCCCACACCGGCACCGAGTCCAGTCGCGATTCCAAGTCCCACAACGCCGTGTCCAGTGCATTGCGCGCAGCCCCGGGCGGCAGCCTCACCTGCAATTCGTCGCGCCCCATTCCCGCAACCAACTCGCGGCGCACCGACTGCACTTGTTCCATCACGGACGCCACCGACTCCCCGTAGCGTGGATACGGTACGCATTCTCCCCGTCCGGCCGTACCGGCCTGGCGCAATTCGACCGTCACCACGTCGGCGGCGAGTTTGACGCCACGCGAGATGCGAAACGGCGCCCGCAGCGGGAAACAGCGGTGTTCGGCGATCAGTTCGCGCAACATGCGAGCAGGTTGTCCACGATGGCATCGACCCCCGTCGTTACCGGGTCCGAGCAAGGGAGCCCGAGCAGGTCGCTGATCCTCCGGCAGGCTGTCGCTGCTTCCGCGCCAGACATGCTGGAGGTGTTGAGCGAGACGCCGACGGCCGTGACCGCGGGGTTGGTCAGCCGCGCCGCGGCGAGGTTGGCTTCGATGCAGAGTTTCAGGGCGGGCAGCGGGTAGTCGGGCAGCCCGCGCATGTGCCGGCGCGCCGGATCATGGCACAGCACCAATGCGTCCGGCTGGGCTCCGTGCAACAGTCCCAGCGACACGCCGGCGAAGGACGGGTGGAACAGCGAGCCCTGACCCTCGATGAGGTCCCAACCTCCGTCGATGCGTGCGGGCGAGATCCGCTCGACCGCGCCGGAAATGAAATCGGCGATTACCGCATCGATCGCGATTCCGGAACCGGCGACGAAAATTCCTGTTTGTCCCGTGGCACGAAAATCCGCCAAGCGGCCACGCTTGCGCATCGCGCGCTCGATCGCGAGTGCGGTGTACATTTTTCCGACCGAGCAGTCGGTTCCCACCGTGAGCAACCGCCGGCCCGCGCGCGGGCTCCCGGTGCCGACAGCGATGTCCGGCGTGGGATCACGCGCATCGAACAGGACCCGACCGTTGCGCCGCGCCGCGGCGGCGATGTCCGGATTCTCGTGCAGCTTCTGGTGCAACCCGGCCACCACGTTCAGGCCGGCGTCCAGCGCCGCGACCACGTCGGCGACGACCTCCGGCGCCATGGTACCGCCCGCATTCGCGGTGCCGACGACCATGGTGTCTGCGCCCTCGTCCCTGGCCCGCGCCATGCTCATGTCCGGCAAACCAAGCGACGGGATGGATTCGGAGTGGCGGTACTGGCCGAGGCACCAGTGCGGACGCCAGTACGCCAGTCCCCTCGCCGTCTTGATCGCGAGATCGTCCACGGCATTCCCGAGGTACAACAGGTAAGGTGGCCCCCAGCGTGCCGCCGCCATCGTCGCGCCGCGATCTGATGTGGAATGCCTTGCCCCAGCGGACATTCGGCCACCCTCCTGAACCGGGTAGAGCATAATCATCGGCAGCCATGAGCCGCCAATGAAAAGACGGACAGATGTCATAACCGGAGGTTCTGGACGAAAGGCCCCGTTGGATCGCGCAAGTGCCATCCGACGGAAAACCGTTGCGTGGCGGAGGCAGCCCCGTGTTGCATAATCCATCGGCCGAGCGGATGAAGATTCGACATGCACCTGCGATACATCGAACTGTTTCACGCGGTCCTGACGACAGGCAGCCTGACCGGGGCGGCGGAACTCCTCAATATTTCGCAACCGGCTGCCAGCAAGGCCCTGCAGCATGCCGAGGACCAGCTCGGCTTTGCCCTGTTCAGCCGGGTGCACGGCCGGCTGCAGCCGACCGAGCAGGCGATGCTGTTGCGCAACCGCATCGAGAGGATCATCCATGATCTGCACGAGTTGCAGCGCATCACGACGAACATCCGCCAGCCGGAAAGCGCTCCGCTGCGGGTGACCTGTACTCCGG
>JBOHYX010000366.1:0-2910 GCA_050738115.1 Rhodanobacteraceae bacterium | reverse complement strand
CAGTTGCTCGATGAGCAGGTTGCGCCCGGACGGCAGCGCCATTTCGGCCGCGCCAGTGCCTTCCAGTACGCCCTCGGCCAGCGAACGCTTTTCTTCCAGCAAATGCAAAATGCGGTGCTCGATGCTGCCTTCGCAGACCAGGTTGATGACAGTCACATGGCGGCTCTGGTGCTTGCGCCAGGCGCGGGCGATGCGCTGCTCGAGCAGTGCCGGATTCCAGGGCAGGTCGAGGTTGATGACGATGTTGGCAGCCTGCAGATTGAGCCCCGTGGCGCCGGCGTCGCTCGAGAGCAGCAGGCGGCATGCGGGGTCGCGCTTGAAGCGATCGAGTTGGGCGCGGCGGCGCTGCTGCGGCACCTTGCCGGTGTGCACGGCATGGCCGATGCCGGCCTTGTCGACCATTTCACGCACGAGGTCCAGCATCCGCGTCCATTCGGAAAAGATGAGTATCTTGTTGGCAGGATCGGCGAGCTGGTCGTCGAGAATCTGCGTGAGCTCGTCCAGCTTGGGCGACACGCGACAATCCCCATCGAGAATATACGGCGTGTCGCAGAGCATGCGCATGCAGGCCAGCATTTGCTGCAGGCGCTGGAACTCCGCCGGTGACAGCGGCCGGCGGCGCGCCTTGTGGGCAAGGCGGGCCACACTCGCGCTGTAGTCGTCGTAGCGTGCGCGTTGCTCGGGGTGCATGGCCACGAAGTAGGTGTTGACCGTGCGCGCTGGCAGCTCGCCTTCCACGTCCGTCTTGCGCCGGCGCAGCAGTACCGGGCGCAAACGCCGGTGCAGCTCGTCCAGGTTCTTGTAACCGATGGGTCGGCCGCGCTCGTCCAGTTGGTGGAAATCCCGGTTGAAGCGAAACAGCGGGCCGAACACGTACGGATCGACGACCTGGGCGATGGAATACACTTCGTCGATGCGATTTTCGAGCGGCGTGCCGGTCAACACGAAGACGAACGGACTCGACAAACGCTTGACCGCGTCCGCGGTTTTCGTCTGCCAGTTCTTGATGCGCTGCGCTTCATCCAGAATGATCACATCCGGCGCCAGCAGGCGCTGGATGTCATCGCCGTCCTGGAGAATCTGCTCGTAGTTGGCGAGGTTGAAGAAGGCCGGTTCGCGGTAGCGCTGCAGCCGCTGCGCACGCGAGCCATGGATGATTTGTGCGGGCAGATCGGTGAAGCGCGCGATCTGCTCCTCCCATTCGGTCTTGAGCGAAACCGGGCTCACCACCAGTACCCGCTCGATCCGGCCCAGCCGGCGCAGCAGTTCGCAGGCCGCCACCGCCTGCACGGTCTTGCCGAGACCCATGTCGTCGGCCAGGATCGCGCGACGCTTGAAGGCCAGGTGCAGCATGCCCTCGCGCTGGTATCCGTAGAGCGGGTGGCGCACCACGTCCAGCGTGCGCTTGCCGGCCGCAACGTCGGCGAGGAAGTGGTCGCGATCCGTCTGCTGGCGACGTTGGCGCTGCAAGCGCGCCAGCCATGGTGCGATGTGCGCGGACAGCCGCACCTGTTCCGGCGGGAGTTGCGCCTGCCCGAACGCCCGCTCGAGCGCGGGGATGGCGTCGGTCGGCTCGCCCACCAGCGTGCCATCGGCGCCGAAGAAGGCCTGGACCGCCTGCCGCACGGGATCATCCGCCGCCAGTTCGGTTGCCCACAGTACGCGCACAGTAGCGCCTCGCCCATACTGGTCACTGCGGTCGAGAAAGATTTCGGTCGCGGTCCGTTTCGCCGGCGCCGGCCGGTGTTCCAGATGGCGGGCAACCGCCTCGATATGCTTGCAAGTGCCCAGGCCGTTGATCTCGTAATCGGGGCAATCGCAGGAGTTGATGGGGCGGTCCAGCGAGCGGAATTCCACCCGATGACCCCGGCCGCTGCTGGCAAACGCGACCACATAGACCCCATACATGGCGCGGCCATGCTCGGCGCGCACCCGCGCTTCTTCCACGGCGGCCCGCCGACGCCGACGTTCAATTTCGTCCGCATCGCTGGTGCGCCAGCCTTGGCCGATCGGGGTCTGTCGGGGTTTGCGGCCGTCACGCGCCGCACGCGGTGTCATGGTCGTCATGGTTTCGGATCGTTTGCGTGCATCGATAAACCGGCCATGCTAACCGGAAGCGCCAGCGCCGGTCGTTCGACCGCGCCATCGCGCGCCTTGATTCCTGGGCTGCCTGCGCGGCAGCGAACACAACAAGGTGCGCCGTATCTACAACTAGGCGTTTCCGAGCTGCCTGCGCGGCTTGGAGCTGAACCGCGTCAGATGTTTGGTGATGCCAAACCATGGATCGCAAAGGGTGGCCACGGTGACGTGAACCCGTGGATCCGGAATACGGAATGGAAAACGTCCGGCACCTGCTCGCGAGCCTGCGCGATCACTTCACCCAGCGTGAACTTGCGGATGCACTCGGCATCACGGCGCGTACCATCCGCCGCTGGGAAATCGGCGAAACCGATCCGCCGGCGTATGTCGCCGATGCCATTCGCCAGCGCCTGCTGCCGCTCAGCGATCCCAATGCCGGGAGCAGCGCGGCATTTACCTTCATAGATCTGTTCGCAGGGATCGGCGGCATCCGCATGGCCTTTGCAGCCGCCGGCGGCCGCTGCGTGTTCACCAGTGAGTGGAACGGCTACGCGAAGCGCACGTATCTTGCCAACTTTCCGGACGCCGCGCACGCGTTCGAAGGCGACATCACACGCATCGACGAACATGACATCCCCGATCACGACGTGCTTCTGGCGGGCTTTCCTTGCCAGCCGTTCAGCATTGCCGGCGTCTCGAAGAAAAACTCGCTGGGTCGCGCGCACGGGTTTCTGGACGAGACGCAGGGCACCCTGTTCTTCGATGGGGCGCGCATCATCCGCGGAAAGCGGCCGCGTGCGTTCCTGCTGGAAAACGTCAAGAACCTTCTGG
>JBOHYX010000365.1:0-2924 GCA_050738115.1 Rhodanobacteraceae bacterium | reverse complement strand
CATCAAACGCCCGCACTTGACGAGGAGTCTCTTACGGAACTGTTAGGTTGCGCCCCCAAGTAGCTGCCTTGGAACTCGAAATGCCCCCCAACGCCGTGAGGGCCAGCCCATTCATGTTGCAACAAAGCCATAAGCGCCTTGCCATAAGCACGCATAACGCGCAAGTAGTTCGCCCACAGGGTGGGTGACAGGTTTTGCTCTACCTCGGTCTGCGCTGCAGTAAGGGCGCAAGGATACCGCGCCCAAGATTCCAGACCCTGCTCGAAGCGCGAAAGGATGGCAGGGCCCCGCTTTTGCCACGGGATGAGTGAAGATTTTTGTGATAGTGCGACCAATGCGTGAGAACGAAGCTGGCGAGCCAACGTGTTGTTAGACACCCACTGAGGATACTCGTACACCAAGAAGGCTTTAATAGCGTTTTCTAGAGCGAAACCCGCAAGAAGAAACGTGGACCGACTGCTGCTCGGCCACTCGCCCAAGATGGCGCTATTCCCGTCAATCTGTGTGGTCATGCCGGAAGGGAACCGACGGTAAAGCGTCACGGACTGTTCGTAGAGATTGTCCGCGACTAACATCCAACTATGCGGGTGAGCGGCTTGGGCAAATTCACGGGCGTCCAAGATGTCTCCTAGCAACCTAACTATAAAGTCGGTTTCAAGGTGGAGCATAGCTCCGCCGCCTAAACCCGTCACCAAGTACCGCGTTGTCGGTGCCACCCTACACAAATCACTGGTTTGCGCTGGGTGTGCCGCCTAATTCCGCCGCCTAATCTGGCCGTCTTTCCCGACGCTGCAGGCGCCCCGTGCGATCTTCCTGGCAACCCACGGATTTTGCAAGCAAGAATGGTGCCGGCGGACGAGCGCCGCGGTTGCTCGATCAGGTGCGGGGTCGGGTGCGTCGGCTGGGATTCTCGATCCGGACGGAAGAAGCCTACGTCGGATGGATTCGCCGCTTCATCCTGGCTAACGACAAGCGGCATCCGCGCACGATGGGTGCGCGCGAGGTCGAGGCTTTCCTGACTCACCTCGCCACGCACGCACACGTGGCGGCATCCACACAGAACCAGGCGCTGTCCGCACTGCTGTTCCTGTATCGCGAGGTGTTGCAGCAGGAACTGCCGTGGCTGGAGGATATCCGCCGTGCCAAGAAACCGCAGCGGCTGCCGGTGGTCTTGAGCCGCGGGGAAGCCGCCTCGCTGCTGGCGGAAATGAGTGGCGTGACCTGGTTGATGGCGAGCCTGCTCTACGGCTCGGGCCTGCGCCTGATGGAATGCCTGAGGTTGCGCGTCCAGGACGTGGATTTCATGCGTCGCGAGATCACGGTGCGACGCGGCAAGGGTGGCAAGGACCGGCGCACGATGCTTCCGGCGATGGCGATGGATGCGCTGCAGGGCCAGCTTGCCGAGGCCCGGCGCGTGCATGAGCGCGACCTGGACGCGGGCTTCGGCGAGGTGTGGCTGCCCGACGCGCTGGCGAGGAAGTATCCGGGCGCCGCGCGCGAATGGGCGTGGCAATACGTGTTCCCGGCCTCCGCGCGCAGCGTCGATCCCCGCAGTGGCATCATGCGCCGTCACCACGTCGACGAAACGGTCCTGCAGCGCGCGGTGAAACAGGCGGTACGCCGCGCGCGCATCAGCAAGCGCGCCACCTGTCACACGCTTCGGCACTCGTTCGCGACCCATTTGATCGAAGCAGGCTACGACATCCGTACCGTCCAGGAGCTGCTCGGCCACAAGGACGTGTCGACCACCCAGATCTACACGCACGTGTTGAACCGCGGCGGACGCGGGGTGGTGAGTCCGCTCGATCGCGCGTAGGCGCGCGAACGCGCAAGCGGAATCGAGACCGGGTGCGCGACGCGGGCGCGCCTACTGCACCAGTTGCAGGGCCTCGTCGCGGGCCTTGCGGACCAGCGCGACCCCGGTCTTGAACTCGTTGGCGGCCCGCGACTCGGCCGTGGCGTCGCCGCCGGCCGCGGCCAGCGCGTCGACGAGCACCTTGAATGCGCGACCGAGCGCGTCGGCATACGCGGATTGGATGATCTGGGCATCGTTCATGACGGGCACCTCGCTGCAATGGGTACGAACGGCGCGCCGCGTGGCAATCGCCGCACGGTGCGATGGTGAACCCGTTTGCCGACTGGCGGCAAACTTCTGTGGCCCCTCTCGCCGCTGCTGCCAGGCCACGCCCCTGCGGCCGCGGCAAACGATCAACCCGCCACGGATGCAGGTACGGCGCATCGTGCGACGCATGCCCCCCTCACCCAGTGCTACGCGCTCGGCCTCCGGCAAAAGCAACAGCAGCGCTTCGCGCCCTCTCTCCCAACGATGGATCCGTTGGGGGAGAGGGAGCGCGCGCAGCGGCACGCCCGCAAGCAGGGCATGTGCCTGAAGCGACTCAACAAATGGGGAAACCTCTACGTCAGGTGGGTTGCGCCACGATGAAGCCGCGGCAACTCCGGAACGACGAGCTGTCGGTTACCGCCGCAGCGTCGCGAGCCGATGATCGACGCGCGATGTCGGCCATTGCGGCCCGCGGCGACGGCTTCAGATCAAGCTTTCGTCACGGGTTTTCCGGCTGCGATCCACGCCTGCATGCCGCCGTCGAGGTGCGCGACGTTGCCGAAACCCAACTGCTTGAGGGTCATGCCGGCGAGCGCGGAACGCCCGCCCGACGCGCAGTGCAGGATCACGCGGCGGTTTGGATCGAGTTCGGGCAGATGCGCCGGCGATGCGGGATCGGCGCGGAATTCCAGCATGCCGCGGGTGACGTGCAGTGACCCGGGAATCGCGCCTTGCGCCCGCTCGGCTTCCTCGCGCACGTCAACCAGCACGGCGCCGCTGGCGACTTCGGCTTGCACCTGATCGGGCGTCAGGTTGTCGATGGCGGCGCGCGCTTCGGCAATGAGTTGGGCGGTGGTTTTTG
>JBOHYX010000364.1:0-2928 GCA_050738115.1 Rhodanobacteraceae bacterium | reverse complement strand
GCCGCAAGACCGCGCGCCACGCGACGAGCGACTGGATGGCGCTGGAGCAGGAACGCGGCATCTCGGTCACGAGTTCGGTGATGCAGTTTCCCTACGCGGGCCGCATCGTCAACCTGCTGGACACGCCCGGCCACGCGGATTTTTCCGAGGACACCTACCGCGTGCTGACCGCGGTCGATTCCGCGTTGATGGTGATCGACTGCGCCAGGGGCGTCGAGGAGCGCACCATCAAGCTGATGGAGGTGTGCCGCTTGCGCACCACGCCGATCATGACCTTCATCAACAAACTCGACCGCGAGGGCCGCTCGCCGATCGAACTGCTGGACGAAGTCGAATCGGTGCTGAAGATCCAGTGCGCGCCGGTGACCTGGCCGATCGGGATGGGCAAGCGCCTGAAGGGCGTGTATCACCTCATCGACGACGACGTGCACCTGTACGAGGCCGGGCGCAATTTCACGCGCCAGGACTCGACGATCCTGAAGGGCCTCGATCATCCCGAACTCGACGCCCGCGTCGGCGCGGACGTGCTGGCCGAACTGCGCGAGGAACTGGAACTCGTGCGCGGGGCCTCGCACCCGTTCGATGAAAGCAAATATCTCGCAGGCGAGCAGACGCCGGTGTTCTTCGGCTCGGCCGTCAACAACTTCGGCGTGCAACCGCTGCTGGATTTCTTCGTCGCGCACGCACCCTCGCCGCAGCCGCGCGCGACCGCCACGCGCGAAGTAGCACCGGAAGAAGAGAAGCTCTCCGGCTTCGTGTTCAAGATCCAGGCCAATATGGACCCCGCGCACCGCGACCGCGTCGCGTTCCTGCGCGTGTGCTCGGGTCGTTATGAATCGGGAATGAAGGCGCTGCAGGTGCGCACCGGCAAGACCGTGAAACTCGCCAATGCGCTGACCTTCATGGCGAGCGAGCGCGACATCGCCGAAGCGGCCTATCCCGGCGACGTGATCGGCCTGCACAACCACGGCACCATCTCGATCGGCGACAGTTTCAGCGAGGGCGAGAAACTCGTCTTCACCGGTGTCCCCAACTTCGCGCCCGAGCTGTTCCGGCGTGCGCAACTCAACGATCCGCTGAAGATGAAGGCGCTGCGCGCGGGCCTCGCACAACTGTCCGAGGAAGGCGCCACGCAATTCTTCCGCCCGCTGATGTCGAATGACTTGATATTGGGCGCGGTCGGCGTGCTGCAGTTCGACGTCGCCGCGTACCGCCTCAAGGACGAATACAACGTCGACTGCGCGTTCGAGAACGTCGGCGTCATCACGGCGCGCTGGGTGCACTGCGAAGATGCGAAGAAACTCGCCGACTTCCGCGAACACTATGCGACACATCTCGCGCTGGATGCGGCCGAACAGCTCGTTTACCTCGCACCCACCCGCGTCAACCTGCAACTCGCGGAGGAGCGCTGGCCGCAGGTGAGCTTCACTGACACGCGCGAGCGCGCCGCCGTCGCCGCGTAGCCATCGTCGCATCCCCCCGCCGCTCGCACTCCGCCCTTCAATGCACATCACTTGGGCGATGCGCGGTCGCTCCCTTTCCCCCAACGGCTTCATCGTTGGGGGAGAGGGTTGGGGTGAGGGGGTTCGATCGCTCGATTCCGAGTTGCGATCCTTGTGCCAGCAGCGACCGATCAACTCGCTCCAGGCGCGGGCGCCGCGCCATGAAGCGCATGCTCCGTCACCCATCCCTCTCCCCCGCCAAAAAGCACTGCGGGGAGAGTCCTTGTCCCTCGCGATTGGGGGAAACACCAGCGATCGGGGGACGGCTCTCCCAACCATGCTGTCGGTGCCGCCAGCACATCGGCGACACACGACGTCGGAACGGTCCTGCTCACGACGCGGCGATCACGCAGAATCTGGAATCCTGCAAGGAGAAGCGGGAGCGACCGCTTGCTTCCGAGCCTTGCACAATCCGGCGCGACGCCATGCAAACGCTTTCCGAACAACGCTGCTTCGGCGGCACCCAGGGTTTCTACCGGCACGAGTCGAAAGCCTGCGCCGGCCCCATGGCGTTCTCGGTGTACACGCCGCCGCAGGCCGCGCACGGCAAGGTGCCGGTGCTCTTGTATCTTGCCGGCGTCACCTGCACCCCCGAAACCTTCCCGACCAAGTGCGGGGCGCAACGCCTTGCTGCGGAACTCGGATTGATGCTGGTCGCACCCGACACCAGTCCCCGCGATACCGGCATTCCGGGCGCCACCGGCAATTGGGAATTCGGCGAAGGCGCGAGCTTCTATCTGGACGCCACGCAGCCACCGTGGGCAGCGCGCTTCCAGATGGAAACGTGGGTCGTCGAGGAACTTCCGAAAGTCATCGCCGCCCATTTCCCGGCCGACTTCGACCGCTGCGGGATGATGGGGCATTCGATGGGCGGGCACGGCGCGCTCACCCTGGCGCTGCGGCACCCGGGCCGCTACCGCTCGCTGTCGGCGCTGTCGCCGCTGGTGGCGCCCACGCAGGTGCCGCCGGAAGACCGCAAGGTCATCATCCTGTATCTCGGCACCGACACGGAGGAATGGAAGCGCCACGATGCGTGCGAACTCGTGCGCGCCGGCGCGCGTTTTCCCGGCACCATCCTGGTCGACCAGGGCGAGGCGGACCCGTACATCCAGCGACTGCTTCGCCCGGAACTCTTCGAGCAGGTCTGTCGCGAAGCCGGGCAGCCGCTCGACCTGCGGATGCACGCGGGTTACGACCACAGCTACTGGTTCGTGCAGAGCTTCATCGCGGACCACCTGCGCCACCACGCCGCAGCGCTGTGCCGTTGAAGGCGCCCGCGGCCGGGTCGGCGGTACGCCGACGGCACGGAGGTCACGCGCCCGTCCAGGTCCGCACCAGCATGTAGACGCCGATCGCGAAGATCAGCGCCGCGAAGATCCTGTTCAGCACGCCGCGCCGCGTGGAAAGATGGCGCGCCAGCATGGCA
>JBOHYX010000363.1:0-2929 GCA_050738115.1 Rhodanobacteraceae bacterium | reverse complement strand
GGCCTGGCTGGAGCAGCCCTGCGAAGCGCCCGAAACGCAGCACCACCCCGACTTGCTGCGCACCGATCGAGGTCCACCCTCCGATCAGGAACCACAACACGATCAGCAATATGATGAGTGCCAGCGCGCCGAGCGGACCGCGCCCGAACGGGCCAAAGTGGCCACGGAGCTTCCTGAGCCACGCTTCGAGATCGGGACCGCCGCCGTGCCCGCCGTGGCCCGGCCCCCAAGGCTCCCGGCCACGCGGCTCGCGCGGTTTTTCACCGGGTTCCTTCCAGGGCATCGTTCGCGACCTCGGGATCGTGGATGGGCACGCCGCGACCGGCGCAAACGGGTGATTGTATGCGATCCGCCCTGATCGCTGCAGATGCAGATGCAGCGATCAGGGACGATCGCACAAGGCACGCAGCAGGCGCGCATCCTCGCCGCGGACGTCGCCGGCCAGCGGCAGCAGCAGCTCGCGCGGCGCATCAATGTCGAGGCGCCACCCATCCTGATCGTACTGCTCGCCCCGGACCGCGCCGAGTTCGATCAGGCGCGCGCGCAGGCGACCGGCGCGCGGTGGCAGCCGCAGCTCGGCGCGCACCCGCGACCCGGCAAGGCGATCGCCGATGGCCTGGCGCAGCAGATCGAGACCCGCGCTGCCGGCCGCGGACAGCCACACCGCGTCCGGCGCGCCCTCCGCGTCGCGGTCGATGCGCGGCGCGACTTCGCCGATGCGCCGATCGGGCAAGCCTTCATCATCCGCGCGTGCATTCCCACCGTTTCCGGCGTCCGAAGCGCGGCCTGACAGCACATCGATCTTGTTGAACACCTTGAGCTGCGGCACGCCGCCGGCGCCGATCTCGTCGAGCACGCCGTTCACGATCTTGATGAGGGCATCCCGCTCGGGATCGGCGGCATCGATGACGTGCAGCAGCAGGTCCGCGTCGCGCGCCTCGGACAGGGTCGCCCGGAATGCCGCCACCAGGTCGTGCGGCAACTCGCGGATGAAACCGACCGTGTCGGCCAAGACGGCCGGGCCCGACTCGAGCCCGTCGAAGCGCCGCACCGTAGGATCGAGCGTGGCGAACAACTGATCGGCCGTAAACACCTGGCCGCGTGTCACCGCATTGAACAAGGTCGATTTGCCGGCGTTGGTATACCCGACCAAAGCGATGCGCGGCACCGTGTTGCGCAGGCGCGCGCGGCGTTGCTGGGTGCGCTGCACCCCCACCTTCTCGATGCGCTTCTGCAACTGCTCGACGCGTTTTTGCAGCAGCCGCCGGTCGGTTTCGAGCTGGGTTTCGCCCGGGCCACGCAGGCCGATCGAGCCACCGCGCTGGCGTTCCAGGTGGGTCCAACCGCGCACCAGCCGGGTGGCGATGTACTGCAACTGCGCCAGCTCGACTTCAAGCTTGCCCTCGTGCGATTGCGCGCGCTGGGCGAAGATGTCGAGGATCAGCGCAGCGCGGTCGATTACGCGCGCCGACAGGTGCGTTTCGAGGTTGCGCTCCTGCACCGGCGTCAACGCATGGTCGACCAGTACCAGATCGATACCAAGCTCGCGCACCAGCGCCCGGGCCTCGTCGGCCTTGCCGGTGCCGATGAAGAACTTCGGATTGGGCGCATCCACGCGCGCGCGCAACTGGCCCAGGATTTCCGCGCCGGCGGATTTTGCCAGCTCCGCGAATTCTCGCGCACGGCGTACCGCGGCGCCTTTGCCGGTGTAGGGCAGCACCAGCAGCGCGCGTTCGCCTCGCTTTTCCCGTTCGAACAGTTAACTCATTCCTGCGCCGGCGATTCGGCGTCGTCCGTTTTGGCCTCTTCGGCACCGATCCGGACAGCCCGGCTCGGCACCACGGTCGAGATGGCGTGCTTGTAGACCATCTGGCTGACCTGGTTGCGCAGCAATACCACGAACTGGTCGAAGGATTCGATCACGCCCTGCAGCTTGATGCCGTTGACGAGGTAAATCGCCACCGGAATCCGCTCACGACGCAAGGCGTTCAAAAACGGGTCCTGCAAGGACTGGCTCTTGGGCATTGTTATGGCCTCCCCTCCTGTTTTTCGTTGTTTTTCCCGCGTCGTGCGGAATGGTAGCGCAGAACGCTGACGCACGGGCCTTTTGAGGCCGCACGCGGGGCCAGAAACAACGCGATGGTGGACGCGATCAAATCCAGGCAATCGGCGCGGTCCGGGTCGATGACGCGCGCGTCCAGCTCGCTGCGCAGCCACGTGGCCTGGCGCTTGGCGAGCTGCCGCGTCGCGTGGATTGCGCGCAGGCGGAATTCGGCGGCATCGAACGCGCCTTCGAGGTGCTGCCAAGCCTGCCGATAGCCGACCGCCCGCAGCGCCGGCACATCCGGGTTGAGACCACTGCGCGCGCGCAGGCGCTCGACCTCGTCGAGAAGTCCCCCGGCCAGCATCGCATCGAAACGGGTCGCAATGCGCTCACGCAGGGCACTGCGATCGGCGGGAAGCAGCGCGAGCTTCAGCACCCGGTACGGAAGCCGGCCCGCGGCGCGCGACCCGGCCTGCAGCGCCGTGAGCGTACGACCGGACAAGGCGATCGCTTCGAGCGCGCGCTGGATGCGCTGGGCATCGTTGGGGCGGATGCGCGCCGCGGCGCCGGCATCGAGGCGCGCAAGCCGCGCGTGCAACACCGGCCAGCCCTCGCGATCGGCATCCTCGCGCAGGCGCGCACGCAGCGCCGGATCGGCTTGCGGCATCACGGCGAGCCCCCGTTCCAGCGCGCGGAAATACAGGCCGGTGCCACCGACCAGCAGCGGCACGTGTCCGCGTTCCGCGATCGCGCGCATCGCGACCAGCGCGTCGTCGCGAAACGCCGCCGCCGAGTACGGTTCGGATGGATCACGGATGTCGAAGAGCGCGTGCGGATGCCGCCGCCGCGTTTCCGCATCGGGTTTCGCCGTGCCGATGTCGAGCC
>JBOHYX010000362.1:0-2931 GCA_050738115.1 Rhodanobacteraceae bacterium | reverse complement strand
AGTCACGCTGCAGTATCGCGGCGAATTCCTCGACGGCACGGTGTTCGCCAATACCGCCGACAACGGCAAGCCGGTGGTGTTTCCAGTCAAATACATGATCCCGGGCTGGCGCGACATCATCACGCGGATGCACGTGGGCGATCACTGGCAAGTGTTCGTGCCGCCCGACCAGGCTTATGGCATTCGCGGCGACCTGCCGCGCATCGGACCGAACGAAGCGCTGGTGTTCGACATACATCTCCTCGGCGTCAAGCCGTAGCGCGAGCTTGTGGCCGCATGCTGCGGGCGGAGTTTTCGCGTCGTACTCCCACAACCCCCGGCCGGACGCGTACCGCGTCCAGCCACCCCCTTGACTCAAGGGGGTGAAGACGAACCTGACGCGAGGCGTGGTTGCGGCCCACGAACGCGTTCCGCGCGTCGAGCTCCCACGGTTCCGCCTCAGGCCATCGCAAAAAACACCAAGTGCGTGCTTCCGGTCCCCAGTCCCGAATGGCGACATCGCGTGCAGCCGAACATTTCTCGCGCGCTCGCCGCGCCGATTTCGTTCACGCCGTTTGCGTTAGGCTTGGTGCATGCAATCGAGTCGAAGTGATGAAGCTGCGCCGTTGAGCCCATGCGTCGGGATTTGCCGGATGGGCGTCGATGGGTTGTGCATCGGCTGCCGCCGCACGCTGGATGAGATTGCGCAATGGGGCACGCTGAGCAACGAGGAGCGTCAGCGCTGGATGCGCGACGAACAGCCACGGCGACCCTCACCGCGCGCATGACGGGCTGGGTCGACGAGATGGCGCCGGCGCTGTTGCCGCTGGATGCGCCACCTGGTCCGCCCGGCTGGAATCACGAGGTACTGGTCGAATTGATCGGCGACGGGCCGCGCCGCTCCGCGGCCGTGCTGCTCGCGGTGCGCGACACGCCAGAGCCGCGCGTGGTGTTCACCTTGCGGCGCGACGACCTCGAGCACCACGCGGGCCAGGTCAGCCTGCCGGGCGGCCGCATCGAGGCGAGTGACGCCGGCGTGGTCGCCGCGGCCCTGCGCGAAAGCCGCGAGGAAATCGCGCTGGATTCGGCCGCCGTCGAGCCGATCGGCTATCTCGACTGCCTCGAGACGATCAGCGGTTTCTGCGTGACGCCGGTGGTGGCGCGCCTCGCGCCGGATGCGACGCTGGTGCCGCAGCCCGCCGAGGTCGCGCAAGTGTTCGAGGTACCGCTGCGCTTCCTGCTCGACCCGGCGAACCTGCGGCAAGTCGGTTTCCACTGGCGCGATCAGCGCCGGACGGTGTATGAATATGTCGGTGTCGCTCCGCGCATCTGGGGCGCGACGGCATTGATGCTGGTGAATTTGCTGCGACGCATGGGAAGAATGCCGTGAACGGGAACGCCTTGCTCATCGGTGCACGCGAGTTGGCCGCACTGCCGCCACGAACCGTGCTCATCGTCGATTGCCGGTTTGCGCTCGCCGATCCCGGCAAGGGCGAGCGGGATTTTCTGCAGGCGCACATTCCGGGCGCGGTGTACGCAAGCCTCGATCGCGACCTGTCCGATCTGTCCCGGCGGGGTCTGGGCCGGCATCCGCTGCCAGAGGCGGCGGCGTTCTCGCGCACCCTTTCGCGCTGGGGCTGGCATACGGGGCTTGCCACGGTCGCCTACGACGATGAAGGCGGCGCGATGGCGGCGGCCCGCCTGTGGTGGATGCTTGGCAGCGCCGGGATCCGTGCGCGCGTGCTGGATGGCGGCTGGCGGGCGTGGACCGACGCGAAGCTGCCAGTTGCGCGCGGGGAAGCATCGCCGCGCGACGTGACGCGTGTCGATGTGCAGTTCGACCCGGCACGGCAGGTCGACTACGCGGGACTCGACGCGCTTGGGGATCAGCCATCCGCGTTGATCCTCGATGCCCGCGCGGCTCCGCGTTTTCGCGGCGAGTTCGAACCGATCGACCGCGTTGCCGGGCACGTGCCGGGCGCGCACAACCGGCCGGTCGCCAAGAACCTCGAAGCGGACGGCAGGTTCAAGCCGGCTGCTGCCCTGCGGCAGGAATTTGCGGCCGAGCTGGCGGGCCGCGATCCGCGTGAGGTCGTACACATGTGCGGCTCGGGCGTCTACGCCTGCCAGAACCAGCTCGCGATGGAGGTCGCCGGATTGTCGGGATCGCGGGTGTTCCTGCCGTCGTGGAGCGGCTGGTCAAGTGATCCCTCACGACCCATCGAGACCAGCGATCGTCGCTGATCGCCGCTTTGCCGGACCGCTTTCGCGCTGTCGACCGTCGCGCACGGTGTTGGAACGGCCAGCCCTGACTTTTCACAACAGCCGCTTCGGGCAAGGTGCCCGCAGCTCGATCACCACCTTATTCCCGCGAGGAGCATGGTCTCGCCAAGGTTCTTGCCACCGCCGATGATGCGGCCGTCGGAGATGTGCCGCAGCATCACGATGAAGTGGCCATCCTGCCAGCCACCGCTGGTCATGAACTCGAAACGGCTCGACAGCGCGTCGGTTTCGCGGCTTGTCGCGGCGATCTGCTCGCTCAGGAACCAGTGGTTGCCCGGCGCCAGGACGCGCACGCCGCCTCCGGCCAGGAACACGTCGTGGTGCAGGTCCTCGCGATGCGTACTGTGCGCGTCGATCCAGCCCACCGTTCCGATCGGCTCGAAGTGGAAACCGCTGTCGGATGACGGCTCGCCGAACACACTCGCGAAAACGGCAGCCGTCGTTCGGTGACCGGACGTCATGCTGGGTCCGGCGGCAACGATGAATCCGGCCGCCTGCGCCGTGAACGGGAGCGCCAGCAACACTGCCATCCACCAGCCACGACTGATCGACATCACGCTCCTCAGCCCATACCGGGCGGCCCGTTCGAAGGCCTCCAGTTTGGGCCCGGACGCGCGTCATTCAAGCACCCGATGTGTGATCGTTGCGTGGCGGCCGTCGGCGCGGCCC
>JBOHYX010000361.1:0-2937 GCA_050738115.1 Rhodanobacteraceae bacterium | reverse complement strand
ACAGCGCGCGCGCCAGCAGTTCCGCGTGTGCCGTCGCAACGGCGTCCGTGTCTGCCGCGGACAGCACACCCGCCGCCGCGCAGGCAGCGAGGAGCCGCGGCGTGTCGCCGTGCGCCGCAAGCATCGGCTGCGCGTGGGCGCCAACCAGCACCAGGCCCTGCAGCAGGAACTGGATGTCGAGCAGCGCGCCCGCGCCCTGCTTCAGGTCCAGCGTGCCCGGGTCGGAACGATCGCGCTGGCTGCGCCACTCGGCGCGCATCCGGCAGACTTCGGCCGTCACCCGCGTACCGTCCCGCGGCCGCGCCAGGATCTCACCGCGCGCGTGCGTGAATGCGACGCTCAGCGATTCGTCGCCGGCGACCGTGCGCGCGCGCACCAGCGCCTGTTGTTCCCACGTCCAGGCGCGTTCGCGCTGGTAGGCGACGAACGCGGGCAGGCTTGCGACCAGCAGCGACTTGCCGCCGTCCGGGCGCAAGCGCGTGTCCACTTCGTACAGGCGTCCGCCACGGGTCGGCGCGGACAGCCAGTGCACCACGCGCTGCGCGACCCGTGCGTACCAGCGCGCGCCGTCCAGCGGCCGCGGGCCATCACTCGTTGCTTCGCCACGCCCGGCGTCATAGACGAACACCAGGTCGAGATCGGAATTGAATCCGAGCTCCCCGCCGCCGAGGCTGCCGTAACCGAGCACGGCGATCCCGCTGCCTTCGCCGGGCAACCGGCCGTGCTGGGCGGCGAGCTCGCCGATCGCAAGATCGAGCACCGCGCCGACCACGGCATCGGCCAAGTCGGCCAGCGCGCGGGCGGTCGCGACCGCGTCGACCGCGTCGTCGCGGAACGCCAGTCCGCAGCGCATCCGGTAGCTGTCGCGCCATTCGGCGATCGCCGCGAGCACCGCTTCCGCGTCGCCACCCGCCTGCGCGACGGCCAGTTGCCGCGCGAGTTCCGCGCGCACGTTCGCGGCGCCATGGGCGAGGTATTCCACCCGCGGCGCCAGCACGTCGTCCAGCAGCAGCGGCTGCGCGATCACCCGTTCCGCCAGGAACGCACTGTCGGCGCAGAGCGTCGCGACACGCGCGCGCGCGGCGGGCTGTTCCTGCAGCAGGGCAAGGTACGCCGAACGGCGCGCCACCGCCTGGACGAGACGGCACATCCGCACCAGCGCGTCGACCGGCGCCGAAGTCGCCGCCGCGGCGTCGATCACCTCCGGCATCAGATGCTCGATGCGGCGCGCGCCGCGCGCACTCAGGCCGTGCACGCCGGCGACGTGGCGCAAGGCGTCGAGGCCGGCTTCGGGGGGCATGAAACCGGCAATCTTCAACAACGTGCCATCGAGATTTCCCTCGCGCGCGCACCGCCACAACCGCGCACCCTCGCCCTCGGCGCCCCGGGCGGCGCCCGGTGGGTGTGCCTCGGCCTGCGGCTGCAACACCTCGGCGAACACCGCGGTGACGGTGCGGCGCTGCCGGCTCAGGGCGGCCGCAAGCGCGCGGGCATCCGGATACGCCAGCGCGTGCGCGATGCGCGCGCGCGCCGTGGCGTCGGGGGGCAGCGCGTGGGTCTGGCGGTCGGCGAACATCTGCACGCGATTTTCGAGCTGGCGCAGGAACAGGTAGGCGTCGCGCAGGGCCCGGGCCCGGCGCTGCGAGAGGTACCCGCGCGTCGCGCACGCGTCCAGCGCAGGCAGCAGGCCGCGGGCGCGCAGCGACGCGTCGCGGCCGCCGCGGATCAACTGCTGGAGCTGCACCACGAATTCGATCTCGCGAATGCCGCCCGCGCCAAGCTTCAGGTCGTCCGCCAGGTCGCGGCGCGACACGTCGGCGTCGATCAGCGCTTTCATGTCGCGCAATCCCGCGAGCGCCGTGTAGTCGAAGTAGCGTCGGTACACGAACGGCCGCAGGGTTTCGAGCAGGTGCTTGCCGGCCGCAAGGTCACCGGCGACCGGGCGGGCCTTGATCCACGCGTAGCGCTCCCAGTCGCGACCCTCGCGCTGGTAGTACTGCTCCATCGCCGCGAACGACGCGGTCGCCGGACCGGAGTCGCCGAACGGGCGCAGCCGCAGGTCGACGCGCGCGACGATGCCATCGGCGGTCACCTCCGCCAGCACGCGCACGAACTCCCGCGCGACGCGGGCGAAGAATTCGGCGTTGTCGAGTGGCCGCGCGCCATCGGTTGTTCCAGCCTCGGGATAGGCAAGCACCAGATCCACATCCGAGGAGAAGTTGAGTTCGCCGCCACCCAGTTTGCCGAGCGCCAGCACCACCAGGGACTGCGGCGCGCCATCGGCGCTGCGCGGCGTGCCGTGGCGCGCGCGGGCGGCGCGTTCCGCATGGCGCAGCGCGTACGCCAGCAGCACCTCGTACAGATCGGTGGTCCCGGCCAACGTATCGGTCAGCTCGTCGAGCCCGTTGACGTCGCGGAACACGAGGCGTACCGCCTCCGCGCGCCGGAAGCGCCGCAGCGCGGCGAGTACGTCGCCGCCCACGTGCCGGAGCGCTTCGGCGCGCGCCGAAGCGGGCGCCGGATCGCGCAGGCGTTCGAGTCCCGCCGCGGTCAGCAGCTCCGGCGCAACGCGAAGCGCCTCGAACGCGAAATCGCTGGCCAGCAGCGTCCGCTGCACGCGCTCGCTGACGCCCGCATCGTCGTGCATCACGACGCCGGCGTCGCGGCAACGCACCGCCAACTCCGCATAGCGTGCGGCGACCAGGTGTTCCAGCGCGGGCGGCAAGGCAGGCATGGGCTGCGATCATCCCTGATCGGCACGACGCGCGCATCCGGCTGAATCGGGCGGATCGGGCTTTTCGGTCAACGCACGGAACCGGAAGCGTTCATCAAGGGTCCAATACGCTTCCCGGACCATCCCGGTCCGCGCCGCACATGCCGTCCGTGCCCACGCCCGCAGCCGATCGTTTTGCCTCGCCCGCCGCACGTGCGGCCCTG
>JBOHYX010000360.1:0-2940 GCA_050738115.1 Rhodanobacteraceae bacterium | reverse complement strand
CGGCGGTGTCCGACGCCAACAGCGCATTGCGCCCAATCCAGGAGCTCCGCCGTATTCGCGTTCATTCGCGGACAAACGGCTGTGCTCCCGCTTGGCCGGCGCGCAACGCGCGAGCCCGATTAACCGCCGCCGTCGTCGCCGCCGCCACCACCACCACCACCACCACCACCCTGTTGCTGTTTCTTCTCCAGTTCCTTCTGTTGCTGCTTGGTGAGATTCGTCGGGTAGAGCGGGCCGTACTTGTGGCTTTCCTGCAGCAGTTCCTGCGGCGTCTCCTTCATGAAGTCGCCGTCGGTCCGTACCAGCGCGCCGTTGTCGAAGTAGAGCGTGAGGGTACGTTCCTTGATGGTGCCGCCGCGGTGCTGCATGGTCGCGACGTAGTTCCACTGGTTCGAATCGAACGGGCTCACCACCGAGGGGGAGCCCAGCAGCGCCAGCACCTGCTGTTTGGTGAGTCCGGGCTTCAATTCGCCCACGTTTTTGCCGATCAGCAGGTTGCCCTGCTGGACGTCGGGTTTGTAGATCACGTGGCAGGCGCCGAGTGTGAGGACGCTGGCGCCGGCGAGGAGGAGGGTAGGGAGGGTCTTGCGCATCGTTGTGGATAGTGCCTTGGACGGCGGATGATACACTATCGATGTTACGGGCCGGACGGTCTGACCGCACGCCGCGACCGGAGTTCAGGCATGGAATCCCAGGATTTGCGCAATGCCGGGCTGAAGGTGACGCATCCGCGCATCCGCGTGCTCGAGATCCTCGAAAACAGCCACGAGCACCTGACCGCGGAAAACATCTACAAGCTGCTTCTGGAAGAGTCCGAGGACATCGGACTCGCGACGGTGTACCGCGTGCTGACGCAGTTCGAGGCCGTCGGCCTCGTCATCAAGCACAACTTCGAAGGCGGGCAGGCGGTATACGAGCTGGACCGCGGCCAGCACCACGACCACATGATCGACGTGACCACGGGCAAGGTCATCGAGTTCGTGAACGAGGAAATCGAGGACCTGCAGCGCCAGATCGCGGCTGCGCACGGTTACGAGATCGCCGATCACTCGCTGGTGCTGTACGTGCGGCCGAAGAAGAAGCGTTGATCCGGGACTCGGGACTCGGGAGAGCGGCTCTCGTGCTGCAACCGTTGGTACTCGCCCGGCCGACGCCGAAGAGGGGGCGGATCCCCAACTGGCCGCATCGCTGCCGTGATGCGCGCTTGCTGCTTTACCGAGTCCCGAGTTCCGAGTCCCGAGTCCCGGCCTTCTCGAGCATCTTCTTCGCATGCGCACGGGTTTCGCGGTCGATTTCGGCGCCGCCCAGCATGCGCGCCAGTTCCTCGCGGCGGCCCTTCGCGTCGAGCGTCGTGATGTGGGTACGGGTGGCATTGGCGTCGACGGATTTGGCGACCGCAAGGTGCGTGTGACCCTGCGCGGCCACCTGCGGCAGGTGGGTCACGCACAGCACCTGGCAGCGCGCGCCGAGCTCGCGCAGCTTCGCGCCCACGGTTTCGGCGACTGCGCCGCCGATGCCGGCATCGACCTCGTCGAACACCATGGTGCCGGCGCTGTCGGCGCCCAGCGCCGCCACTTCGATCGCGAGCGCAATGCGCGAAAGTTCACCGCCCGATGCCACCTTGCGCAAGGCGCGCGGCGGCATCCCGGGATTGGCGCTCACCATGAACTCGCAGCGCTCGCGCCCCTGCGGATCGGGTTCGTCATCCGGTTGGCGCGCGAGCTCGACCGCAAAGCTGCCACCGGCCATCCCGAGTTCGCCCATCAGCGCGGTCACGGTCTTTGTCAGTTTCCCGGCCGCCGCCGCGCGTCCTTTCGACAGCGCTGCTGCGGCTTCGGTGTAGTCGGCAAGGCAGCGCTTGCGCTCGGAGGCGAGTTTCGCCAGCGCATCGCCGGCGCCTTCCAGCGATTCGAGCTCGGCGCGCAGCGTTGCTGCATGCGCATGGAGGTCCGCGACAGGGAGATGGTGCCGCCGCGCCAGATCGTGCAGCGCGGTCAGGTGCGCATCCGCCTCGGCGTAGCGCTCGGGGTCGAGGTCGAGGTCCTGGGCGTAGCGCGACAGCGCATCCGCCGCCTCGCCCAACTGGATCCGCGCGGTATCCAGCATTTCGGCGGTCGCCTGCAGCGTCGGGTCGTTCTCGGCCAACCGCTCCAGTTCGGCGTGCGCACGCGCGACGCTGCGCGTGGCCGCGAATTCGCCGTCGCCGTCCAGCAGCTCGGCAAGTCCCGCGGTGCCCTCCGCGAGCTTGCCGGCGTTGGCGAGTCGCCGGTGGCGTGCTTCGAGCTCGGCCAACGCATCGGCGGGCAGAGCCCAGTGCTCCAGTTCGGCGACTTCGTGCCGCAGCAGCTCGATGCGTGCCGGCCGGTCCTCGCCACCCGAAAGTTCGCGTTCGCGCGCCGCGATTTGGCGGTAACGCTGCGCTTCTTCACGCACCTTCGCCACGGCGCCGTCGTGGCCGCCGAACGTGTCCAGCATCGCGAGCTGGCGCGCGCGTTCGAGCAATGCCTGGTGTTCGTGCTGGCCGTGGATTTCGACGATGAACGCGGCAAGCTCTCCAAGTTGAGCGAGCGACGCCACCCGGCCGTTGATCCAGGCGCGCGAGCCGCCCTCGGCCGCGATCACCCGGCGGACATGGCAGCCACCGTCTTCGTCGTCCAGTGCCTGTGCCGCGAGCCACGTGGACAACGCGGGCGCGTCCGACGGGTCGAACTCGGCCGCGAGCTCGGCGCGCGTGCAACCGGCACGCACCATGCCCGAGTCGGCGCGGGCGCCCGACAACAGCAGCAGGGCGTCGACCAGCAGCGACTTGCCCGCACCGGTCTCACCCGTGACCACGGTAAGGCCCGGGCCGAACGCGATCTCGGCGCGCTCGACGACAGCGAAGTTGCGGACGGACAGATGCGTGAGCATGCGGCGGATTGTAGGTGCGGGATCGCCGTC
>JBOHYX010000359.1:0-2948 GCA_050738115.1 Rhodanobacteraceae bacterium | reverse complement strand
GGGGACGCCGCGATTTCCAGTATGCCGCCGATGCCTGGCAGCTGTCGCCCGAATACGGCGAAAGCGACGTGCAGGCGATCGACAAGGGCAGCCTGTTTTCGTTGAAGCACCTGCTGCAACCGTTGCTCGCCGTCGATTTCGACAACACCACCCGGTTCGGCTGCCCGGTCGTGATGTTCGTCGGCGCGCATGACGACACGACCTCGCACGCGCTTGCCCGCGAGT
Source organism: Rhodanobacteraceae bacterium (assembly GCA_050738115.1). GTDB lineage: Bacteria > Pseudomonadota > Gammaproteobacteria > Xanthomonadales > Rhodanobacteraceae > 66-474. Next base: position 2,723 of record JBOHYX010000359.1, on the reverse strand, counting down.
GGTACGACAAGCTGCGCGCGCCCTCGAAACGTCTAATGGTTTTCGCGGACTCGGCGCACATGGTGATGCTCGAGCAGCCCGGAAGGTTCCTGGTGCACCTGGTGACCGACGTTCTGCCTTATGCACAGCGTGCGGGCGATGCGGCGCCAGCAGAGGTCACGCGCGGCGAAGGTGAATTTCGCGATTGACGTGGGCGTTCGCGTGCGCGGGCATCAGCCAAGGCGCACAGCGGATCCTCGACGACCGCGGCGAAGCCTGTCATCAGCGCACCAAGCGCACACCCGAAGCCGGTGATCCGCGTGAGCCACCGGTGACGGTTGCCGATGTCGGCCAGCCGCGTGCATGACCAGTCCGCGCCTGGCGGAGAGGCGGAAACCGCTACACGGGTTCGGCCCTACGCGCTGCCGTGATCGATTTAGCGACCTTCGCGTCCCATTGCAGCGCTTTGCAGACCATGACCATAGCGCCGCGTCGACACGGCAGCAAAGACGTCGTAAAACGTTACATCTTCTACCGACCAGGATGGCCGGGGGTCCCATCTGAACCCGCGCCAGCGACAACCACCGGCAACACGCTGAAAAGACACAACAAACTTGTGCGATCGCCACGTGCCTTGGCGGTGAAAATGATGCCGGTGGGCTTCTTCGACGGTCGATTCTTGATCGGCAGGCGTCGACGATCTTTACATTTTAACTCCGTGGCGTGACGCCGGTTTCCTCGAAACCGAACAAAATCAGCCATCAGCATCGCTGGCACGTTCAATGCCTTGCTGACCGCCGCAATGTATCCGCGGGGCGTCGCGCCCTGCCCGACATCCACACAGGAGAATGCAATGGTCCACCAAGCGGCAACTGCGAAGAAACGGGCATTCGCAACCACTGGCATGTTGGCAGGTGCCGTGCTGGCCGCGATGTTCACGCTGGCGCCGGCCGCGCAGGCGACCCCGCTCAGTTTCAGCTTCAGCGGCAATGGTGGCTCGGTCGGAGGAAGTGGGCACCTGATGTTGTCGCCCGATCCCAACGCTCCTCCGATCTGTACTTCGTCCACCCCGCTGCCTGCGAACGCACACTGCGATCCGGCCGGCGCCCAAGCGATCACCGGCGCCGACGGCACGTTCTTTGATGCCGCTTTGGGCATGTTCAATGTGGCGATCACGGGAGTGCAGCCGCTCAATTCCACGTGGGTCAATCCCGGGACGGCGCCGCTACCTGGGACCACACAGCCCCTGTATCAGGAGAACCTTCCGATCAGCCGCAGTATGCTGTTTACCAATGATCCGAACAATCCGACTGCCTCGTACGACAACCTTTTCTATGCGGGTGGCTCGCCGCTGGTATGCCTCGTGGACGTCAACGGCACGCTTGTACCCACGTATCCGTTTTCCGGCGGATTCCTCGACATCTATGGCGTGATGTTCACGCTCGACAATGGCGACTTGCTCGGCTTGTGGAGCATCGGTAGCCCGAGCGGGTATGTGGCGCCGGGCGCAACCGACTACGGGTTCAGCGTCCTGACCCCGCTCGCGGGCGGCAAATACCACGTCGCGGACTACGCATTCGCTGGCACTGCGGCGGCAGTGCCGGAGCCCCGCTTCGTATGGGCCCTCGGTGCGGGCTTGCTTGGCCTCCTCGCGTGGCGGCGGTCAGCGGAAAAGAAGCGGCTGCACGCCGAAGGACAGGCCGACGCCTGATCCGCGGTACGGGGATACGGCGGGCCACTCTCGCAAGATGGCCCGCCCTTGCAATCGCCAGGAAGCGACATCCGCGACATCCGCCCGCTGCTGTGTAGTCGGCCGTGCCTTGGGGCGGGGCGCGTCCCCGGGTACGCTTGGCCAAGCGTTGGCGACGGCGGTGCGCGATACCTGCGTCGTCAAATGAGCTGGACGGCGCGCGCCAGCGCGTCGGGTTGGAGGTTTTCGAGGCTGTCAATCAGCGCGACCGCGAAGCTGCCCGGACCGGATGACCGCGTCGCCGCAGTGTCGGCCGCGATCGTGAGCGTCGCCGTCGCCGCGGCCGCGGCGCACAACGGATCGTCCGTGACGGCGGCAAAACCCGCCATCAGCGCGCCGAGCGCGCAGCCGGATCCGGTGATCCGCGTGAGCCATGGGTGCCCGTTGTGGATGCGCACCAACCGTTTGCCGTCGGTGAGGTGATCGATCGCCCCGCTGACCGCGACCACGGTGTGATGATCGGCCGCCAGCGCCATCGCGGCATCCAGCGCCTTGATCGGATGTTGCCAGCGATTCCACGCCATTGCCGCCGGCGCCACCAGCAAGCGCGAGGATCTCCGACGCGTTGCCGCGCACGATCGTCGGATGGTGATCGGCGAGGAACCCGGTCGCGATCGACGTGCGCCAGCCGAGCACGCCGGCGGCGACGGGATCGAGCACCCACGGCCTGCCCACCGCCTCGGCGCCGGCCACCGCCGCCGCCATGGCTTCGGCTGTGTCGGTCTGCGGCGTGCCGAGGTTGACCAGCACCCCACTCGCGATGCGGGCGAAGTCACCCGCTTCCGCCGGGTTGTCGACCATCGCTGGGCTCGCGCCGATCGCAAGCAGCACGTTGGCGGTGAAGTTCGCGACGACGATGTTGGTCAGGCACTGCACCAGCGGCGCGCGCTCGTGCAATGCGGCCGGCGCGGCACCGAGTTGCTCGGGCTGGATCGGGTTTGTCACGAGCGTGCGGGTCGTCATCATCTTCCTCCACGGTCGGGCAACGACCCTC
>JBOHYX010000358.1:0-2955 GCA_050738115.1 Rhodanobacteraceae bacterium | reverse complement strand
ACTTTTACGCCAACGAACCTGAGCGCTGGCCCATTCAACGTCGTCATTCCGGGGCGACCTGCGGCATCATCGCAGGTCGAGCCCGGAATCCAGTTTTTCCTTCATCTCGCGAAAGAGCTGGATAGACTCGCGCCGTCCTTGGCGCTCACCCTTCGGGCCATCGGCTGCGCCGATGTTCGCTCCGGCATCCTGCCTCCGCAGTCGGGTTCCGTCGCCGATGAAGCTGGCGACGGCCCCGGAATGACCAGCTGTATGTGGGGCACGCCACGACCTGCCGAACGAATCGCTTTGTTGGCACAAACGTTTGCAACGCAATCCATCTCGGGAGCGCGCCTGCGCGGAACCATGGGTTGAGCACGGCACGCAAACCGAGGAGCTGAGGCTCTGGATGCGTGTTCGAAGCGGCTGTTGTGAAAAGTCAGGCCAGGGAAGGCCGTTCTGGTGTTGCCGAGCATGAGGTTCTGCGCGCTCGCCTGATCACCGAACGAAGCAGCGTTCAGGGACGAACACACAAACATGGCCAACGGCCCCGGTGCTTGCGCACCGGAACCGCGGCCGACCAGGAGAGGTATGAAACACAAGGTGGAGGAGAGCCGCCTTGCTGAAATGTGGTCCACCGCGCTGGCGTCGACCGGCTTTGCTTGCCGGCGCGTCTCCGGCGCCAGCGCGGGGTGTTCCACAGTCGACATCCACGGCAGGAGTACCGACGGGTGTCATTAGGCGCCCGGTCGGCGCACGTCCCGGGGCACGTCAATGGCGGGCAGCGGGCGATTTGTGGCAAAACGCGGGCAAGCCAGCGGGCCACTTGCACTGAACGTCGGTATGAAGCAGGCTCGCGGGCGGCGGCGCAAGCCTGTGCCGCACCACTGGAGAACTGCATGGCCCGCGCCATCGCGATCGTCGAGGACGAACCTTCCATCCGTGCCAATTACGTCGAGGCGCTCTCGCGCATCGGCTACGACGTGCACGGTTTCGCGTCGCGTGGCGAGGCATCGGGCTCATTCGCGAACCGGATGCCGGAGCTCGTGATCATCGACATCGGGCTTGGCGACGAGCCGGAAGGCGGCTTCGACCTTTGCCGCGAGCTGCGGGCGCGCTCGGCCACGCTGCCCATCATCTTCCTGACCGCGCGCGACTCGGATTTCGACGTGATCTCGGGCCTGCGCCTGGGCGCCGACGACTATCTCTCCAAGGACATCAGCTTCCATCAGCTCGCGGCACGCATCGGTGCGCTGTTCCGGCGCGCCGAATCGCAAAAGGCGCCGTCGGCCGCCGAAACGGTGATCGAACACGGCCCGCTCAAGCTCGAAGCCGAGCGCATGCGGGTGAGCTGGCAGGGCGCCGAGGTGGCGCTGACGGTGACCGAGTTCTGGATGGTGAACACCCTGGTGCGCTTTCCGGGCCATGTAAAGAACCGCGACCAGTTGATGCGCGACGCCGAACTCGTGGTGGACGACGCCACCATCACCTCGCACATCAAGCGCATCCGCAAGAAGTTCCTGGCCGTCGATCCCGCGTTCGACGCGATCGAGACGGTGCACGGGGTCGGTTACAGGTGGAAACCATGACTTCTGCTGCCACCGGACGCCCGGAAAAGCTCGTCATTTCGGGGGCCGTCGCCAGCTTTACCGGCGACGGCCCCGGAATCCAGCTCTTGTTGCGAGCCGTGGAAAAGCCGGATTCCGGGTTCCGTCCGCAAACGGCGCGGGCGGCCCTGGAATGACGATGTGCACGTAATCCGCGATTGCCGCTCCCCGCTTCGGACTACAACATCCGCCACGGCGCGAAGATGGCCGCGAGGATGCTCCCGAAAATGACCCACTTGGACGCGTAGTACAGCGTCCGGTTGCGCTGCTTGAGCGCCTTGCCGACGCGGCGCACGGCGTAGGCGTACTTGAAGACCTTGTTGATGCCGCCGGTGCGGTCGCCTTCCTCGTTGGGCGAGGCGCCCGCGTGCAGCAGCGTGCGCGCGAAGAAGTGGTTGACCGCCTGCGCCCAGCGGTACTTCATCGGGCGCTCGAGGTCGGCGAACAGGATGATGCGGTCGTGGTCGGTTTCGTTGTGGACCCAGTGGATGTAGGTCTCGTCGAATACCACCCCCTCGCCGTCGCGCCAGCTATAGGGCGTGCCGTCGACCTTGATCCAGCACTTCTCGCTGTTGGGCGTGATGAGGCCGAGGTGATAGCGCAGCGAGCCCGCGTACGGGTCGCGGTGCTTGCTGAGGCGGCTGTCGGGCGGCAACTGCGTGAATGCGGCGGCCTTGATGTGCGGCGCCGCGCGCAGCAGTTCCAGCGTTTTCGGGCACAGGCGCTCCGCCGACGGATGCGGCTGGGTGTCGTACCACTTGAGGTAGAAACGCTTCCAGCCGGTACGGAAGAACGAGTTGAAGCCGACGTCGTTGTACTGGTCGGACGCCTTGATCTGGCTGCCCTTCGCGAGTGCGATCGCCTCGTCGCGGATGGTCTGCCAGTTGCTGCGCAGCGCTTCCAGCTCCGGGAAATCCGCGGGCGCGAGGAATGGCGTCGTCGGCACGCGCGAAAACGCGTACATCAGCATGTTGATCGGCGCCATGAACGTCGAGTGGTCGCCCAACTGGCGCAGGAACTTGTGGCGCACCCTGCCGCGGAAGTGCACGTAGAGCGCACACAGAACGAACAGGGCGAGGATGATCCACTTGATCATGACAACGGCTGCAAGCGTTTGACGATGCGGCATTTTACTGCGTGCGCCGGATTTCGAGAGCGAGCAGGTGGGCGGCCGGGCGCACGCCAGCGCCGTCCGACGAGTGTCCGCGAGAGTGTCCGCGGACTGTCCGCGGACACTTGTTCGGGCCAACGTTAATATCCAACCCATTGATCGCAAGGGAATAAAATTTATAAAACCGTTGGCATCGGATTTGCTCTAGGTGGGTATGGCCGCGCACTGCGGCCGGAGACCCCGCATGAGCATTCGCGA
>JBOHYX010000357.1:0-2974 GCA_050738115.1 Rhodanobacteraceae bacterium | reverse complement strand
CGCCGTCCGGACGCAGCACGTCCTGCCACTTGAGCTTGCGCCAGCGACGCCTCAGCTTGCCGCCAAGGTCGCTCCACTCTTCCTTGATCCTGTCGCGGCCGGGCGCCAGGCGCTCGGGGCGCCACTGTGGCGCCGGATCCTGCCCAGGACTGACCGGACGCGCGTTGGGGTCGGAATGCGGGGTGGATTGCATGGGAAGCTCCTGTCTCCAAAGGCCCGTCTTGGGCCAGAACATAGCCTACGGACTGCGCGCGCCGGACAAAAGAGAGGTTGCTACCAGTGCGACTGGTAGGCTTCTACCGGTTGCAATGCGCGTCCCGTGCGCGCGAAATGGCGATCCTCCGAACCGCGCAGACCTGCCGATGAGCGCCAAACGATCAAAGCCGCCGAGAGACCGCAGCGAACTGCAGCAGATCCTCGCGAACCTGGTCCAAGGCGTGCTGGTCGTCGAACTGGACGGCGCGATCGCATGGGCCAACCAGGCCGCGCTCGAAGCCCACGGCTGCAGGGATCTCGCGGAATTGGGCGCAAACGCCGCGGCCTACCGCAAGCACTTCGCGCTCCGCTATCTCAACAACCACCGACTCACGACCCGCCAGTACCCGCTGGACCGGCTGGTGGCGGGAGAACACTTCGATGACGTGACGGTGGAAGTGACGCGCCGATCGGGCGACGACTTCCGCCGCGTGCTGGAGCTGCGCGGGTTTCCAGTCGTCAGCACGCTGAAGATCATCGAATCACTGGTACTCGTCATCAAGGACGTGACCGAACGGGAAAACGCCGACGATCGCTTCGAGCGCGCGTTCGCCGCCAATCCGGCCCCGGCGGCGATCCTGCGGCTTGCAGACTCCCGCTACGTCAGGGCCAACCGCGGCTTCCTCGAAATGACCGGCTTCGTGCCAGACCAGGTGATCGGACGCCCGTTCCATGAACTGGATGCCCTCCGCGAGGCCGAGCACCGCGAGGTGGCGCTCGAGGCCATGCGCGAGCATCGCACCATCCCGCAACAGGAGGCGCTGCTGCGGGTGAACGACGGCGTCGAAAAGTACGTGATCATCGCCGGCCAGCCGATCGAGATGGGCGAAGAAGCGTGCATGCTGTTCACCTTCAACGACCTGGATGCACGCAAGCGGGCCGAGGCGTCACTGCGCCGCAGCGAGGAACAATTTGCCAAGGCGTTTCGCCTCGCGCCGGTAGCGATGCTGCTTTGCGCAAGGGCGGGCTGGCGGATCGTGGCCGCCAACGATGCGTTTGCCACGTTGACCGGTTACCCGCATCCGGAGATCCAGGGACACTCGGTGCGGGAGATTGGGCTCTGGAAGCGTGGGCGGGTCCTGGAAGGGCTGCGTGTCAGCCTCGACGCTGGCCAGGAAGTGCGCGACCTCGATGTGTCACTGATCACCCGCGACGGCAGCGTGCTCGATAGCCTGCTGTCGATCGAGCCGGTCACCGTCCAGGACGAGGCGTGCGTGCTGTGCGTGGTGCAGGACGTCACCGCGCGCAAGCGCTCCGAAGCCGATGTGGTCCGTGCCATCGAGACGGTGATGAAGGACACCTCGTGGTTCAGCCAGACGGTGATGGAGAAGCTCGCGCAGATCCGTCATCCGGGCGGCGGCGACAGTGAACTGGCGGCGCTCACGCCGCGTGAGCTGGAAATCCTGGGGCTCATCTGCAAGGGTCAGGGCGACGCCGAGATCGCGGCGACCTTGAAGATCTCCGGCAACACGGTACGCAACCACGTCGCCAACCTGTACGGCAAGATCGGCGTCAATCGACGCGGCGCTGCAGTGGTGTGGGGCCGCGAGCGCGGTGTCGGGAGTTCTTGATCCATACGCCGCGCCCTGCCCCCCCACGCCCTGAACACTCAGCGCACGGCAACCCGTATGCGCCGGCGAGCGGATTTGTCAGCCCTCGATCATCTTCGAAAACCACTGCCAGCCCGGCAACCAAGCGGTGATGACCTTGAGGCACGTCAGGATCGGCACGGCGAGCAAGGCGCCCGGGATGCCCCACAGGAAACCCCAGATCAGCAGCCATACCAGTATCGCGAGCGGCGAGATGCGCAGGCGATTGCCCATGACCATCGGTGTCACCACGCTGCCCTCCAGCACCGCCAGCACCACGAAGCACGCCGCCGGCAGCACCGCGTGCCAGGCGTTGTTGAAATTCAACAGGCCGACGGCCAGCAACAGCAGCGTGTTGGCCGCGGCACCCACGTACGGCATGTAGTTGAGCAGCGCGACCGAAGCGCCCCACAGCAGCGGGTCCGGCATCCGGCACAACCACAGGACCACAGCCGTCGCAAGGCCGAGGCAGATGTTGATGATGGTCTTCGTCAACAGCCAGCGGGAAAATTCATCCTGGATGTTCTGGATGACCCGCACGGCCGTGCGCCGGTAGCCGAATCCCGGCATGGCCGTGACCAGGTGCGCACCGACGTCGCGTCCATAGGCCAGGAAGAAGAACACCAGCAGCACGACGGTCAGGATCCCGATCAGGATGCGCGGGGCCGTGTGCAGGATGCCGGCGAACGAAAGGCCCGTTCCAAGGCTTGCCGTGGCGGCAGGGTGCGACGGCGTGTTCGAGCGCCCAAGGGACATGGATGCGACGTGGGTCATCCGTTCGATGGGCGCCATCACGCGTTTGACCCTGGCATTAATCTTGTGCACCAGCACCGGCGTTTGTCGCAACCAGCTTGCCGCCGGACCACTGAGGCCGCTGATGCCGCCCACGACCACGGCCCCGAGGGCGACGATCAAGAGCACGCTGCCCAGTGCGCGCGGCACGTGCAGACGGCGTAGCGCTGCCACGATCGGATTCAGGCCCAACGCAATGAACGCGGCCAGCACCAGCGGGATCAACAGCTCACTCGCGAGGATCAACGCGGCCGCGATCGCCAGCAGCGTCAGGATGCGCAGCGACAGCCGTATCGAGCGCAGGCGACGCACGTGTTGGCGCGTGCGCGATCCGGTCC
>JBOHYX010000356.1:0-2988 GCA_050738115.1 Rhodanobacteraceae bacterium | reverse complement strand
GACGAGGAAATCCACCCGCGCGGATGCACGTGGTTGTGGTGGAAACCGCTGGCACGCAGTCGCACCGACCAGCTTCCGTTGAAACGATACGAATCCCTGTTCCTGCGTCGCAGCGGATCGTTGCCGTGACCGATGCGCGCCATGTAATCGTGGATCGGCGCATCGAATGCGGCGAACAGGGCGCGGATCGCGGGATCCGTGCGGAGCGAAAGGTCGCCGGTGGTTTCGGTGCCATGGCGCAGCGACTGGAACAGCAGCGGATGTTTCAGCGCATCGTGCAGCGTGGCGAGGCTGTGCTGCACGTCGGCGAGGAAATCCGCGAGGTTCCGCCAAGGCGGCGGCGCTTCGAGCCGATAGGCAACGACGAGCGCCGGGTAATCGCAAAGCTGCCCGTAGCGTTCGTCACCGAGCATGCGCCACGCGGTCGTCTGCAGCGCGATCAGGTACTGGTCGTCGGGTGAAGCCGTGCGCAGCGCTTCGCACACCGGAACGGCCGCACGTGCATCGCCGATCCCGAGCAACGCTGCGGCCTGCAGCGTGCGGGCGGCCACGTCGTTCGGCATCGTGAGCACGGCGCGCTCGGCAAACGCCAGCGCGGTGCGCGGATCGAATTCCAGCGCCGCGAGGCCCGCGCGCACCTGCAGCGCCGGCGGTGCCTGCGGGCGTTCGGCGCGCGCGGCAAGACACGCGAACGCGCCGCGCGCGTCGCCCGCGCCCTGCAACACCGCCGCCTTCGCCGCCCACAGTGCATCGTTGCCGGCGTAGTTCGGCAAGGTGCGATCGAACTCGGCGGTCGCCTCCGCGGCATCGCCGGTCCGCATCCAGATCAGGCGGGCAAGGTCGCTGTGTGCGTCCACGTGCTGGGGCTCGAGCCGCACGCAATCGCGCAGCGCCGCTTCCGCGCGCTCGAACGCCCCCAGCGCGATCAGGCTGCGTGCGTGCGTGTAGCACAACGGCGCGCTGCGCGTTTCATGGTGCAAAAGGCGCCCGGTGAGGGCCTCGGCTTCGCCGTGGAGATTGGCCGCCTGCAACGCGACGGCGAGCGCGTGGTTCGCGCCCACGTTTTGCGGCGAGCGTGCCACGGCGTCGCGATAGCGCGCGATCGCGTCAGCGCCGCGGCCCACCGCGACCAGCGCCTTCACGTGCTGGACGGCAAGTTCCGGGAGAACGTTGTCGTCGCTGCAGAACGACGCGGCTACCGCGAGTGCGCGCGAGGGCTGGCGCCGGTCGTTGTACCAGCGCGCAAGCACCAGGGCGGCACGCGGGTCGGGCGGCGTGCCGGCGATCGCGCGCTGCAGCAACGCCTCGGCTTCCACGTGCCGGCCGCTGCCGAGCAGCAGTTCGCCGAGAGTCGTGAGGGTCGGTGTCCAGTTCGGGTCGAGCTCCGCGGCGCGCCGCAGGATCCGTTCGGCGGCGACCGCCTCGCCGAGCGCAAGCGTCGCGGCGCCGAGCAGGCGTTGCGCTTCGGCATAACCCGGGTGCGCACTGACGATCGCCCGAAGCTGGTTTCGGGCCGCGTCGAAATCCCCGGCCTGCAGCAGCGCGTTGATGCGTTGCATCGCGTCGCGGAGCGTGGCCGAAATCATCTGCGATGGTGAGTTCATTCAACCGGGTCGATCGGGCAAGGCACGGCAGCGTACACGGTGTCGTTTGTCTTCAATGACCGCCACTGCGCGCGCCGCCGATCATGCCGCCACGCAGCGGAATCCCATGTTCGAGGTGGTACTGTCCGGGGTGTTCTGGTAGCGCGCGGCGACGCGGTAGCGGTTGCAATAGGAACGGTGGCACAGGAACGATCCGCCGCGCAGCACGCGCGCGCTGCCGTGGGGCGGCCCAATGGGATTCAAGCGCGGCCCCGTGCGATGGAAATCGGCGCTGAACCAGTCCTGGCACCACTCCCAGACGTTGCCTGCCATGTTGTACAGGCCAAAGCCGTTGGGCTCGAACGCGCGGGCCGGCGCGGTGCCGAGCCAGCCATCCGCGAGCGTGTTCAGGTCCGGAAACCGGCCGTGCCAGATGTGGCAGCGGTATTCGCCCCCGGGTTCCAGTTCGTCGCCCCACGGAAAGCGCTTCTGCTCGAGGCCGCTGCGCGCCGCGTACTCCCATTCGGCTTCCGTCGGCAACCGCTTGCCCGCCCAGCGACAGTACGCGGTTGCGTCGTTCCAGGAAACGTGCACGACCGGATGATCCAGCTTTCCCGTGAGGCCGGTGTGCGGCCCCTCGGGATGGTTCCAGCACGCGCCGGGCACCGCGCACCACCATGGCGCCTCGACCGCCAGTTGCGGGTGCGTCGCCAGAACTGCTTCGGCCAGCAGCTTGTAGAACACGAACGACCAACCGAATGCCTCTGCTTCGGTGCGGTAGCCGGTCGCCGCGACGAACTCGGCGAAGCTCGCGTTGGTGACGGTGGTGGGATCGATTGCGAAAGGCGCGAGTTCGACTTCACGCACCGGTCCTTCGCCGTCTGCGGGAAATCCATCCGCATCCTCGGTGCCCATCAGGAACTTCCCGCCGGCCAGCATCACCATGCCGGCCTTGTCGCAGGTCGTGGACGTTGCAAAGGCGACCGCGGGAGGCGTCGCCGGGTGCCCGGTCTTCCGGCTGACGGCGCAGCAGGGCTTATTGTTCATGCGATGCCTGATCCGTTCCTACCGGCAGCCAGCGAAAGCGCGGCGCCGTCCAAACCTTTTTGTCATTCCGGGGCCGCCCGCGCCGTTTGCGGGCGGAACCCGGAATCCAGCTGTTGGCGCCTGGTACGGAGAGCTGGATTGACTCGCCGATTCCCGCGGCTCGCCCTTCGGGCCACCGGCTGCGCCGGTGTTCGCTTCGGCGTCCCTGCCTCCGCAGTCGGGTTGCTGCGCGAAAAAGCCGCGCAGCCCCCGGAATGACAAGCTTTCGGCGGCGCAGCCTCGATAAACACGAGTTCCTCAGTCGTAGCTCGATGTCGGGAAGTACTTCACCGGCCACCCGGTTTCGTCGGGGTACTGC
>JBOHYX010000355.1:0-2995 GCA_050738115.1 Rhodanobacteraceae bacterium | reverse complement strand
GACAGTGGTGCTGATCGACAGCCGTATACCGGCACGCTCGGCCTTGCCGGTGCTAACACGTGGTTCAGACGACCGGGGCGTGAAGACGCTGGCCGGGTCCGCGCCGGTCCTGAGTGAAATCCGCCTACCACGTTTCCGGCCCGCGGCGCGGCTGGGCGAGGACATCACGATCGTCGGCCGGCAGCTCGCGAGCGCTGATGCGACGTTGCGTTTCACCAGCAGCCGTCTCACGCAGCCGATCGAGCTTGCGCCGCAGCCGGATGCCGGCGGCACGGAGCTTATGGTCCATCTGCCGGACAAAACCGAGGATGCGAACGCCCTCTCGCGCTGGGCGCCCGGCTTCTATGCCGCGGCTCTGGTGGTGAAGCAGAACGGGCTGCCGCCAATCGCAAGCAACGAACTGGCGTTCGCGCTCGCACCGCGGATTGGTGTGACACCGAACACCGCAGCGCCCGGCACGGTCAATCTCACGCTGACGTGCGAGCCGCGCATCGTCACCGGCCAGCGCGTGCTGTTGCTATTTGGCGACCGTCAGGCGGATGCCGCCTCGATCACTACTCCGGTGGATACCACGCAGCCGACCACGCTCAACTTCACGCTCTCCGATGTCGCGAGCGGCAGCTACGTGGTGCGCCTGCGGGTGGACGGCGTGGACAGCATTCCGGTCATTCAAAGTGGCACGCCGGCCATGCCGGCTTTTGATCCGGCGCAGAAGGTGACAGTGTCATGACCGACATGGAACACTGGTTCGCCGCCAATGACCGCTACCTCGCCAGTGCGCTCGGGTGGCTGCGCGAACGGCTTGAGCGCCTCGGCGGCGAAATCTCCGGCGAGCGAATGCCCGCGGCATCACCGCGGCCGGTCACAGCCCCGCGCCGCCGTTCGCTCGTCGAGCGCCTGCTCGGCAGCCGGGGAACATCCGTTGAACTTCATTCCGCGCTGCCACCGTCCGCCGGAAAGGCCGACACGGCATGGACCGTCGACAACGAACCGCCAGCCCTGCCGGCGGCGATGATCGAGGCGGAAATCGCGGAACAGCCGCCGGCGCTGATCTGGCTCTCGCGGCGTCTCGGACTGTCGGAGTTCGAGCGCCATACGCTGCTGCTGTGCGTGGCGATGGAACTCGACCCGCGCGTCGCCGCGCTGTGCGCGCGCGCACAGCGCGATTCGAACCGTCCGTATCCGACCTTCGCGCTGGCGCTCACCCTGTTCGACCAGCCGGCGTGGGACAGCATGTCGCCGGAACGCCCACTGCGCTACTGGCGCCTGCTCGAAATCAATCAGCCCGGGGCGCAACCGCTGGTGACGAGCGCTCTGAAGGCGGACGAACGCATCGTCAACCATGTCAAAGGGCTGAACTATCTCGACGACCGACTCGCGCCACTGATGACGGTGGTCGCGGGCGACGCCGCACCGTTGCCGCCGTCGCAGGCGAGCGTCGCCGAAGCCTTGACCCGACGGTTGCATGCCGCCGCCGATGGTGCGCGGCCGCCGCTGTTCCAGCTGCTCGGCGCAGACACTCAAAGCAAGCTCGGGATTGCACAGCGGGCCGCATCGGCGATCGGAGTCACGCTCTACCGCATCGCCGCCGACGCCGTACCGCTCCAGGTCGCGGAGCTCGAGACATTTGTCCGGCTGTGGCAACGGGAAAGTTCGCTGATGCCGATTGCACTCTACATCGACGCTGCGCAACTGGATCGCGCCGACAGCCCGCACGTCGCGGCCGTCCGGCGCGTGGCCGAACGCGTGTCAGGCTTCATGTTCCTCGACACCCGGGAGCCGTGGCCAGAACCCGGCCGCAACACGCTCAACCTGGAGGCGGCCAAACCGACACCGGCGGAGCAGCAGATGGCGTGGCGCGAAGCCCTGGGATCGAACGGTGAAGCCGACGCGGCGCGACTCGCCGGGCAATTCAACTTCAACCTCCCGACGCTGCGGACGATTGTGAGCGAGGCGCTGGCCGGAACCGCAGCGGGCGACGATCCCGGTGAGCGGCTATGGTTCGAGTGCCTGCGCCACAGTCGGCCGGCGCTCGACCGGCTTGCCCAAGTGATCGAACCCAGGGCGCACTGGGATGACCTGGAGTTGCCTGGCACCGAAAGGAGCCTGTTATGCCAGATCGCCGAGCAGGTAAAAACACGCCTGACGGTGTATGACGACTGGGGCTTTCGCGAACGCATGAACCGCGGGCTCGGCATCAGCGTGCTGTTCGCGGGCGAGTCGGGCACCGGCAAAACGATGGCGGCGGAGATCATCGCCAACGAATTGAAACTGCTGCTCTACCGCATCGATCTTTCGGCCGTGGTGAGCAAGTACATCGGCGAGACGGAAAAGAATTTGCGCCGGCTGTTCGACGTGGCGGAAGACGGCGGCGCGATCCTGTTTTTCGATGAGGCCGACGCGCTGTTCGGCAAGCGCAGTGAAGTCAGAGACAGCCATGATCGCTATGCCAACATCGAGGTCAATTACCTGTTGCAACGCATGGAGGGCTACCGCGGCCTGGCGATCTTGGCAACCAACATGAAAAGCGCACTCGACACCGCGTTCCTGCGCCGGCTGCGCTTCGTCGTCAACTTCCCGTTCCCGGGACCGACGGAACGCATGGCGATCTGGTGCAAAGTCTTTCCCGAAAAAACCAAACGCGCCGAGCTCGATTATCAGCGCCTGGCGCGGCTCAACCTCACCGGCGGAGCCATCCGCAACATAGCGCTGAACGCCGCATTTCTCGCCGCGCACGCAGGCACGCCGGTGACGATGCCGCTGATCCTCGAAGCCGCGCGCACCGAATTCAGGAAGCTGGAGAAGCCGGTCAACGAAGCGGATTTCCGCTGGCTGGAGACGGCGGGAGGCAGCGCGTGAATATCCGCTTGCACATCGGACGGGTAATGCTGGACGAAGCGTTGCTGGCCGGCGAGCGCGCGGCCGACGTGCGCGTGGCTCTCGAACGCGAGCTTGCACGCCTTCTAGCGGCGCCGCAGGCGGTCGGTATGCTGTG
>JBOHYX010000354.1:0-3002 GCA_050738115.1 Rhodanobacteraceae bacterium | reverse complement strand
AAACTGCCCTGTTGTCGGCACTCGTTACCGGCGCGTTCGCCCTGGCATCCGCAGGCGCAAGCATCGCCGCCACCCCGACCCACGAAGTGTACGAAGCCCACCTGCAGCCGTTGAACACCATGATCACCAAGACTTTGACACACGGCATTGCGCGCTTCACCGTCAACGGCGACAAACTGACAATCGTCGTCGACGTGCATGGCGCGCCGCCTGACATGATCCATTGGCAGCACTTCCACGGTTTCGCCGACGGCCAGCCGGCCAGTTGCGCGACCATGGCCGACGACGCCAACCACGACGGCATCATCGACATCAACGACACCGCGAAGGCATCCGGCACCACGATGGTGCCCTTCGACACCCATCCCGCGAAAATGGACGTGGCGCACGGGACATATCCCAAAGCCAACGCGCACGGCGACTACCGATACTCCGAAACGGTGTCGCTGAAGAAGCTGGATGCGGCGTTCGCGAAGAAATTCTCGGGCCAGAAGCTGGATCTCGACGAGCGCGTGGTGTACATCCACGGCGTCCCCGCCGATACCAAGCTGCCTTCGACGGTCGGTTCGCTGGGGTCGATCCCGGCCCAGGTCACGCTGCCGATCGCCTGCGGCAAGGTCGAGCCGGTCCGGTAGCGATCAGGTCCCGGCGCTAAAACAGCATCGAACGCAAACGGGCGAGCCACCGGCCCGCCCGCTTTACTGCCCGCGCAGCCTATTTCAGGGGCTTGCGGGACCGGTACATGAACTGGCTGGTGTGGCCGCGGATCGACGGGTCGAAGACCTTGACGTCCAGCGGATCCTTCGGGTTCACCAGCGCGCCGCTCGAACCGTCGAACACGAAGCCAGCCGACTCGACTTCCCGCTTCACCACTTCGGGATCGATCCGGTGCAAGGTGTTGGTGTCGGCGGTACCTGAACCCGCGGGTGCAATGTGGTCGATCACGACGAACACGCCGCCTGGCTTCAGCGCTCCGTAAACCTGCCGGTCGAACTTCTTCATGTCGACCGGACCCATGAACGGGTCATGGTAGTCGTGGTAATTCTGCGACGTGAAAACGACATCGACCTGTTTCGGCACGCTCAGCATCGCCGCCGGTTCCTCGAGCAGGCTCACGTTGGCGTAGGTCGACTTCACCAGGTCCTGCCACGTCGCGAAGCTCTTTTGCGAAAACTTCATGGTTTCCTCCGGCCACACCGTGTAGACGTGCCCCTTCGGCCCGACGACGCGGCTGAACACGCGGGTCCAGTAACCCGAACCCGGGTCCAATTCCAGCACTGAATCGCCAGGTTTGACGCCGGTGAACACCATCACGTCGGCCATCTTGCGGCGCGCGTCATCCTTGCGGTCCGCGGCGCGCGCGGGATCGTCGATGGCCTTGGTGATGTACGCCGCGATCTTCGCGGACCCGGGGGTCATGGCGGGCGTGCCGGATGGGGATTGCGCGACTGCCGCCAGCGGCAGCAGCAGGACGGCAAGCAGGGGCAGGCTCGGTGCTCGCATGACGTTCTCCTTGGACAGGGCCCGCCATCGTGCCCCAAAACGCCGCGATGGCCTGCGACCGGACCGGACGACGAGCCGGCTCAGCCCGCGATGGCGAACTGGTTGCGCCCGGCGAGCTTGGCGCGGTACATCGCGACGTCGGCGTCCTTCACCCATTCGCGCGCGCTGCGGATCGCCGCTGCGTTGCGTGCAAGACCGATGCTCAAGGTGCAGCGCAGGCCCGGCGCGCGCTCGACCAGCGAACACGCCACGCCCGCGCGGATCCGCTCCGCGACGGCGGTCGCGGCGTGGAGGCCGAGGCCACACAGCACCACCGCGAACTCGTCGCCGCCGTAGCGTCCGGCGAGATCGCCCTCGCGAAGGCTGCCACGGATGACCGCGCCGACCTTGCGGACCACCTCGTCGCCGATGGTGTGGCCGTACTGGTCATTGACGTGCTTGAAGTGATCGATGTCGATCAGCAGCATCACGGCGTCACCGCAGCAATGGCGCGTCAGTGCCGCGTTCACCGCGTCTTCCCAGTGGCTGCGGTTGAGGAGCCCACTCAGGCTGTCGATGCTGCTCATGCGCAGCAGCTCGCGGTTCTGCGAACGCACGCGGCTCGCGAGGCGGTGCGTGATGACGCCCAGCGTGATCGGAAACACCACCAGCAGCGGCAGCGATGCCAGCAGGTCGAACGTATCCGTGGCCGGCGCGAACGCGGCCCCGTTCGCGACACCGGCGACACCGCACGCCAGCACCAGCAACGCCATGCCGCGCCACAACAGCCGGCTGCCATCGATCGCAACCAGCGCGATCGCGAACATCGTTGCCAACAACACGCTGGGCAGCAGGTTGAACTGCATCAGCGCGATCCAGACGCCCCCCATCGCGGCGTCGCCCATGAAGCAGCGCTCATCGAGCGCCAGCGGACGCGCGCTGCGGCGCGCCATCCAGCAGGCGGCGTGCGGCCACACAAGTCCGTGCAAACCAAGCAGCACCCACGCCGGGGCGGGTGCGCCGTGACGGTACAACACCGCTCCCACCATCAAAGAGCCGAGGCCGAGGCCCAGCGTCCGCAACAGGTGTGAACGCCGGGCGATACGGCGCGCGTCGTCGCCGGTGGTTGCATCAAAAGTTGGCAATACATCGAGGGACATGGCCGCAAGATCCTTTGACAGGCTTCGAACGATCATGAGCAAGACCGATGCCACCCGGGGCGTGCCAGACGATCCAAGCCCGGAAAGGCCGTGCAAGCTGTGACGCAACACGCACGCAGACACACTTTTTCACCGCGCCGACGCTGCGCGGGCACCGGATTTCAAGCGGGGCAAGGCGCGTCAGCGCGCGTCAAGCCTTGAGCCGCCAGCCCGTGCGAAAAATCCACCATACGCCCGCGAGGCACAGCGCAAGGAACGCCAAGGTCGCGGCGACGCTCACGCCGACGTTCACGTCAGCAATGCCGTAGAAGCTCCAGCGGAATCCGGATATCAGGTACACCACCGGATTGAACAGGGTCA
>JBOHYX010000353.1:0-3006 GCA_050738115.1 Rhodanobacteraceae bacterium | reverse complement strand
GCGGCGTTGTTCGGTCGCTCGCGCGCGCCGCTGCGTGTTGACGCGTTGCGGTTTGCGCGGGGTGGAGGCGGCGGTTGGCGTCGCGACTGCCTCGACATCGCCGCCGTCGCCAGTCGGTGCGCGGAACCAGCCGAACAGGCGGCCGAGCAGGCCGGCGGAAGCGGCGGCCGGCACGGGCACCGGCACGACCGGCGCGTTGGAGGACGCGGCCATCGGCGCTGATTCCGCGTGTTGCGGCATCGGCGTCGCCCGCTGGATGCCGCTGACCGCGGGTTCCTCGCCATGCGCGACCACGCCCACCCGCGGCTGCGGCACGGGAGCCGTTTCGGTCAGCCGGTCGTAACTCGGCTTGGCGTGCTCACCCATTTCGTTGTCGCGAATGCGCGTGATTTCGAGGTGTGGCGTCTCGAGGTTCTCGTCGGCGACGATCACCACGTGTGCCTGGTGGCGCAGCTCGATCTCGACCACGCTGGCGCGCTTTTCATTGAGGAGATAGTTGGCGACGCGCGCCGGCGCCTGGACCAGCACTTCGCCCGTGTTCTCCTTGATCGCGTGCTCCTCGATGAGGCGCAGCGCCGACAGCGACAGCGATTCGACGCCGCGGATGTGGCCGTGGCCGTCGCAGCGCGGACACACGATCTGGGTCGATTCCTCGAGGCTCGGGCGCAGGCGCTGGCGTGACAGCTCCAGCAGGCCGAAGCGCGAGATGCGGCCGATCTGCACGCGCGCGCGATCGAGCTTCAGCGCGTTGCGCAACTGGTCCTCG
Source organism: Rhodanobacteraceae bacterium (assembly GCA_050738115.1). Lineage (GTDB taxonomy): Bacteria > Pseudomonadota > Gammaproteobacteria > Xanthomonadales > Rhodanobacteraceae > 66-474. Next base: position 2,240 of record JBOHYX010000353.1, on the reverse strand, counting down.
ACGTCGCGCTGGTGGCGCGAGCTTTCCATGTCGATGAAGTCGATCACCACGAGGCCGCCGAGGTCGCGAATGCGCAACTGGCGCGCGATTTCGACGGCCGCCTCGCAGTTGGTGTGGAACGCCGTGTCCTCGATGTCGCTGCCCTTGGTGGCGCGCGCGGAGTTGATGTCGATCGAGGTCAGCGCCTCGGTCGGGTCGATCACGATCGAGCCGCCTGACGGCAGCCGCACGGTGCGGTCGTAGGCGCTCTCGATCTGCGTCTCGATCTGGAAGCGGGTGAACAGCGGCGTGGTGTCGTCGTACAGCTTCAGCTTGTTGAGGCTGTGTGGCATCACCTGCTGCATGAATTCGCGGGCATCCGCATACAACGACGGTTCGTCGATCAGGATTTCGCCGATGTCGGCGCGCAGGTAGTCGCGCAGCGCGCGGATGAACAGCTTGGATTCCTGATAGATCAGGAATGGCGCGGGCTTCGCCGCCGCGGCCTCGGAGATCGCCTTCCAGAGCTGCAACAGGTAATCCAGGTCCCACTGCAGCTCCTCGGCGTCGCGACCCACGCCGGCGGTGCGCACGATCAAGCCCATGTCATCGGGCACGTCGACGTGCTGCAGCGCGTCCTTCAGGGCCTGACGGTCCTCGCCTTCGATCCGGCGCGATACCCCGCCCGCGTTCGGACTGTTGGGCATCAGCACCATGTAGCGGCCGGCCAGCGAGATGTAAGTGGTGAGCGCGGCGCCCTTGTTGCCGCGTTCCTCCTTCTCGACCTGCACGATGATCTGCTGTCCCTCCTTCAGGAGGTCGCGGATGCCGGCCTTGCCGGGATCGGCGCCGCCCGCGAAGTACTCGCGGGAGATTTCCTTCAGCGGCAGGAAGCCGTGGCGGTCGGCGCCGTAGTCGACGAAGCAGGCTTCGAGGGAGGGCTCGACCCGGGTGATCCGGGCCTTGTAGATGTTGGACTTCTTCTGTTCGCGGGACGGGATCTCGAGATCGAGATCGTAGAGTTCCTGGCCATCGACGATGGCCACGCGCAACTCCTCGCGCTGAGTTGCGTTGATCAACATGCGTTTCATTGTGGATTCCTTGGAATCGCCGGCGCGACGTCGCATCTTCGGCGGCGCCTTCGTGGGGCAGCCTGCCGATCGCCTACCGCGCCTGGCTTTTTCGCCGGATCCGTGGTGCGGCTCCGGCTGGTGAAGATCGGGTTGCTCGCGCCCCGGCGTTCCCCAACGTCCGTCCGGCGGTGGGCAAACGACGACCCCGACCGTTACGATGGCGGGATACCGGCCGCCGCCGGTCAGGCATGGCAGTCGGGAGCCAAAGTCAGCGCAACGGACGGGTGCAGGGTTGCCCGAGAGGAGCAAGCGCCTGCGCGACGCGTGTCAATCGTAGCATCTTCGAGGGTTTTATCCAATGGGAACGGCAACTTCGGCCGTCAATTTCAGCTCGGTGCGAACCGTCGAGATCGGGCCCGAGCGCGATGGCCAGCGCGTGGACAACTGCCTGACGGCACTCCTCAAGGGCGTGCCGAAGACCCACGTCTACCGATTGCTCAGGACCGGCCAGGTGCGCGTCAACGGCCGGCGCGCGAAGCCCGATACCCGCCTCGCCCAAGGCGACCGCTTGAGGATTCCGCCCGTGCGCACTGCCGAACGTACCGCAGCGGGCGCGCCGCCCGCGGCGCTGCTGGATGCGGTTCGGCACGCGGTGATTTTCGAAGACCGCGATTTCCTCGCGATCGACAAACCGGCCGGGGTCGCCAGCCATGGCGGCAGCGGCGTGGCGTTTGGCGCGATCGAACTGCTGCGCGCGGCGCGCCCCAGGGAGCATCTCGAACTCGTGCATCGGCTCGATCGCGATACTTCGGGGGTGCTGGTGCTCGCGCGCAGCCGGCGCGGGCTGGTCGGCGTGCAGGAACTCATTCGCGCTGGCACCACAAAAAAGCAGTATCTGTGCCTGATGACGGGCAAGCTCGAGCGCGCGAGGTTCGACGTCAACGCGCCGCTCCGGAAATCGGTGCTGCAAGGAGGCGAACGGATGGTGCGGGTCGACGACGCCGGCAAGCCCGCGTTGACGTTTTTTCGCCAGATCGAGCGTTATCCGGACGCCAGCCTGGTCGAGGCGACGCTCGCGACCGGGCGCACCCATCAGATTCGGGTGCACGCCGCGCACGCCGGCCATCCGCTTGCCGGCGACCCGAAATACGGCGGCCGCGACGCCAACAAGCGGTTCCGCCAGGTTGG
>JBOHYX010000352.1:0-3019 GCA_050738115.1 Rhodanobacteraceae bacterium | reverse complement strand
GGCGAGGCGCCAGAGCGCGGTGTCCTGCTGGCCGAACGTTTCACCGGCAGCTCGGCCTTCGCACACGCCGGCGCGTTTTGTCGGGCACTGGAGAGCATCGCGCATTGCGTGGTGCCACCGCGCGCGCGCAGCCTGCGCGCGGTATTCGCCGAACTGGAACGGATCCGCTACCACGCGGCGACCATCGCAGAGCTCGCCGGCGCCACCTCGCTCGCCGTCGGCAAGTCGATGTCGCAGGAACTCGAGGAGCGCCTGCTCCGGCTGACCGGCGAGGTGTGCGGCCACCGCTACCTGTTCGGGTTGTGCGTGCCGGGCGGGTTGGCGTGGAATCCGTCGGATACGGCGCTCGCGACGTTGCGCGCCGGCGTCACGGACGCAGCCACAGAATTTGCCGCGCTGGAACGACGGTTCGTACGCACTTCCAGCTATCTCGACCGCATCGAAGAAATGGGCACCCTGCGTCCGGAAGTGGCCGACTTGTACGGTGTCGTCGGACCGATGGCGCGCGCGTCTGGGCGCCGCATCGACCTGCGGTGCTCGCTGCCCTATGACACTTACGCCGAGCATCCGCCCGAAGTGCCATGCGAAATCGAGGGCGACGGCTACGCGCGCCTGCGGGTGTACTTTGCCGAAATCCGCGCCAGTACCGCGTTGATCGAAGCGTTGCTCGCGGCGCTGCCCGAGGGACCGGTGGCGGTCGCATGCGCCACGACACCGGGCGCCGCATTGAGCTGGGCCGAGGCGCCGGCCGGCGGCGCGTTCCACTGGCTGGGCATCGACGACGCGGGACGCATCCGGCGCTGGCGTATCGCGCCGCCGGGGTTCCGCAACTGGCATGCTTTCCATCGCGCGCTGGAAGGCGCGGCGTTCCAGGATTTCCACATCGTCATGGCCAGTTTCGGCCTGTCGGTCGCAGAAAGTGACCGCTGATGGCCAACTGGACGCTCATCAGCCTGCTGCGCGGCATCCGCACCACGCGCTGGCCGCGACACGGCGACATCCCACCGGGCGTGCTGCCGCGACGGGTCGACGGTTTGCCGGGCGATGGAGAAGCGTGGCGCGCCGATTTCGCGTGGTCCATCCGTACCCCGAACTCGCAAGGCGCGCTGCCGGCGCGCTTCCGCCACTCGGTACACGTGCGCTTCGTCGATGCGGGCGCCGACGGCGCCTTGATCAGCGAGGTGCGGCTGATCGATGCACCGCCCTACAACCTGCACCGCTTCGGCATCTTCATCACCGCCACACCGCGCGACGCCGACGTGTTGCTGGTCGGCGGCCCGGTTACCGAGGCCATGCGCGAACCGCTGCGCAAGGCCTTCGATGCGATGCCAACGCCCAGACGCGTGGTGGCGATCGGCGACGATGCGATCGACGGCGGGATCTTTGGCAAAAGCTTTGCCAGCGTCGGCGGCGTGGGCGAGGTCATTCCGGTCGATTTCATCGTGCCCGGCTGTCCGCCGCCGCCGCTTGCCATCATTCACGGCTTGCTCGCTGCGGCAGGACAAGTCGACGCGCGTCCGCCGGAGGCAATGCCGTGACGGCTTTCGCGCTCGTGTTTGCATTGTTGGCGGCCACCATCGTCGTGGGCTGGGTCGCGCCGCGTCGAGTGGCGAATGGGTCGACGTGGGGACTGCTGACCGCCGCTTGCGCGGTGATGGCGTGGATCGCGGTCGATACGCTGGCGCGCGGCGCGAGCCAGCCGCTGATCGAACTGGCGTTGCCCCTGATCGGCCCGTTCGACTTCGAGCTCACGCCGCTCGCGGCACTGTTCCTGCTGGTCACCGCGGCGGTATTCGCGGCCGCGCTGCCATTCCAGTTGCGCGACTGCCGGGAGTGGCCATCCGCCCGGCGCGGCGCGTTCGTCGCCTTCGTGACGTTGACGCTCGCTGCGATGGTCGCCTTGTTCACGGCGGCCAGCGTCGCGTCCTTCATCGTTGCCTGGGAAATCGCCGCGCTCGGCATCTGGGCGCTGGTCGGTTTCGAGACGCGCCGGAGCGAACCCGTCGCCGCGGGCCTGCTCACCATCGCGCTATCCGAAGCGGGCTCGCTGGCCGGACTTGCCGGATTGCTGATCCTTGCGCTCGCGGCGCGCACGCCCAGCCTCGACGGCATCGCCAGCGCGGCGCCCGCGCTGCCGCCCGCCATCGCCATCATCGGTTGCGTCCTGACCTTCTTCGGCTTTGGCATGAAAGCCGGCGTGGTGCCGCTCAATCTGTGGCTGCCGGACGCGCACGGCGCGGCACCGCGATCAGTCTCGCCGATACTCTCCGCCGCGACATTGAACCTGGGGCTTTATGCGTTCCTGAAGCTCGACGCATCGCTCGCACGCACCGATCCGCGCCTCGGCCTGATGATCCTCGCGACGGGCGCAGCAACGGCCCTGACCGGCATCATGTACGCGCTCGCCGAGCGCGATCTGAAGCGCGTGCTCGCGCAAAGTTCGATCGAGAACATCGGCATCGCCACGGCCGGGTTCGGCGCCGGTTTCGCGTTTTCCGCGCTCGGCCATCCGCTCCTCGGCGGGTTGTCGCTGGTGGCCGGCCTCTACCACATGCTGAATCACTCGGCGTACAAGGCGCTGCTGTTTCTCGGTGCGGGCGGCATCGATGCTGCCACCGGCACCCACGATCTCGACCGGATGGGCGGCTTGCTACGCCGCCTGCCCCTGCTGGGAACCTTGTTCATCATCGGCGCGTTCGCGATCGCGGCGCTGCCGCCCTTGAACGGCTTCGTCAGCGAGTGGATGTTGCTGCAATCGCTGTTGCGCGTGGTCGAAATCGGCCCGGTTCCGGTGCGCATCGTGTTCGCGCTCGCGGGCGCGGCGCTGGCACTGACGGCGGGGCTGGCCGTGACGTGCTTCGCGATGATTGCTGCAAGTGCCTTGCTGGGCCTGCCGCGCTCGCGTGAGGCGGCCGCGGCGCGCCGCGCGCCGCGCAGCGTGTGGGCTCCCATGTTGCTGCTGACGCTCGTTTGTTTCGGACTGGCGGTGTGGGCCACGGGCGTCATCCCGGTGCTGGGG